>CAKUTY010000020.1 GCA_934692455.1 uncultured Erysipelotrichaceae bacterium | reverse complement strand
GATGGGTTGTTTACTAAAGCTCTAGCAATCGCAACACGTTGCATCTGACCACCTGATAATTGATTAGGTTTCTTATGAGCCTGTTCCTTTAAACCTACTTTGTCTAAAGCATCTAGAGCTAGTTTAGTCTTTTCTTTCTTAGAAATACCTGCAATAGTTAAAGCTAGTTCTACATTGGAAAGAATAGTTTGGTGTGGTATTAGGTTATAAGACTGAAAGATAAAACCAATAGTATGATTACGATAAGTGTCCCATTGTTTATCTTTATAGTCTTTGGTAGAAATACCATTAATAATCAAATCACCACTGTCATATTTGTCTAGACCACCAATAATATTTAATAAGGTGGTTTTACCAGAACCTGATGGTCCAAGTATGGCGACAAACTCATTGTCTCTTAAGTTTAAAGAAACTTCATCTAATGCTTTTTGGATGAAGTTTCCAGTCTTGTAAGTTTTAGAAATATTCTTGATTTGTAACATATAAAAATGATACAACCAATTAGATTCTAAAGGTGCTAAAAAGATGCTAGTTGTGTTCTATTTCAGCGATAGCTCCTTTGTCGAAAATAAATTTAACAACGCATTTACAAGTATCATCAAACATGTTGTAGATGTATCCTGCTGAACGTGTTCCTTTACATTTGGTGTGTACTGAGTTAGCTACATAACCCTTCTTGCTGTGATTTGTACCTAATACTTTAATAGCTTCATCATCATATTGATTCTCTTTGTCTTTTTTTAAGATTAGTTCTTCGCCAACTGCAAGTTCTTTGATATCGATGTAATTTCCTAATGCGGTAAGTGTAATATAAGTTTTCATATCTTTGTCTCCTTTTACACTTATTAATATAATGATGATGGTGTACAAAAATCACACCAGGTAATAAAAAACTTGCCCAAGGAGCGATGGAATTCTAAATATACAAATGTATATCTACCATCATTCGAGAATCCAACTTTAATCATTCACAAGCGAGTTTGTATCTTAAAATTTGCTATGTTCATGTTGATGCTTATTTAGAAGAAAGAATGTCTTACTGATGTAGATATAAGTGAATATAAAAAAATTACGTATAAGCGATTAATAAAGCTATGGAAAAGTCTATTATATTGAAATATATGAAGTGTATGTCCTTATACACATCGTTCTAGTTTAGAAAAGTATCATACGTTAAATATTCATTTTTTCTATACTGGCTAGGAATTAAAAGTATAATGGATTTATGAAGAAGAAAATATATTGTTCTATAAAAATTTCGAAATTACAGCTTACATAAAACTAGGAGGTCTAGATGTTTTGTCCTTTTAAACTTGAAGATGTTGAATTTAATGAAAAAGATTTCCAGACTTATTATGATAAAGGTCAACAAATTTTAATTGAACAAGCGAATAATGTTGATGAATCTATACAAAAATATTTAAATACAGATGGGTCGCTGTCTGCTACTGATATAGAAAGCGATTGGTTCCCTCAAATTGATGCTGACGTTTTTATTTCTCATTCGCATAAAGACTGTATGAAAGTTGTTGTATTAATTGGGTATTTAAGCACGCTTGGCTTAAAGATCTTTGCTGATTTCCTAGTTTGGGATTATTATGTATATTTGCTTAAAAGAGTAGATGATAATTATTGCCTAAAGCGTACAAATCAAAATGGCAAACATGTGTATGATTACAATATTAGAAACAAATCTACAGCCTATGTGCAAACAATTTTAAATAGTGCACTAATGAAAATGATTGACAAAACAGAATGCTTAATAATTTTAGAAACACCCAACTCAATAAAAATAAGAGAATTGAATAGTGTTACAACAGAATCTTGTTGGATATATAGTGAACTATTGATGTCTAATTGTTTAAGAAGAAAAGAACCGAAAAGAGCGCAGAAACATAATATTTCAAATCGTTTTAATTTAATAACAGATAAAAAACCACTTATAGTTGAATACAGAGTTGATACTTCACATATGGTACCAATAACATTAAAAGATTTTGAAAAAGCAAGTAATAATGGTGAAAATCTTGGATTAGACCTTCTTGATCAACTTTACATCAATAAAGAATTAGTTAGAGGGATCAATTTATATGGAGAAGAAAATGGAAAAGAAGATTAAGCATTTAGAAATGATAGAAGCAATAATAGAAAGAATGGCAAAAAACTCATTACAACTAAAGGAATGGACAATGGCTTTGGTTGTTCTTGTTGCAACAATAACGGCACAAAGTGGTAATGAGAATTTTGTTTTGCTTGGTTTTGTGCCCATAATTGGTTTTTGGTTTTTAGATTCTTTTTATCTTCTACAAGAAAGAAGATATAAAGCCTTATATAAAAATGTCACCAAGAAAGAAGAAGATAAAATAGATTTTAACTTAGATACTAATGTGGATGTGAATGGAGAGGGTCGTAACAAAAATGAAAAACTATGTATATTTAATTGCTTATTTTCTACTTCTGAAATCTTGTTTTATCCAATAATCGCGATATCTTTAACTATACTTTTTATAGTTTTAAAAAATACTAAATAAAAAATAAATAGATAATTTTGAAACCAACAAATATTTGAATTAAGGTATAGTTACTATCCTTAATGAGGTATTATTGATTTTAATGTTACACTTTGGTTTTTATTAAAAATTATAATTAATGGACAGGCATCCGTTCGGATGATTTGCTTAAAAAAGAAATATATATTTTATTTAAAAAGAAAGAGAATATCATGATCAGAAAATTATACGATTCAATAAAAATTACGCTTTGATTTTAAATTATTAACTAGATGGGAATATAGATTATATAAATTAATAATAAATATATTCTATCCAATACAAAACATAAATTTCAATAAAAAAGGAACTGATGATGATAGTAATATTATTGTTTCTTTAACATCGTTTCCAGAAAGAATAAATACGGTATGGTTGACCATCGTTACACTTCTTTCTCAAACACTTAAGCCAAAAAAAGTAGTGTTATGGCTGGCAAAGTCACAATTTAAAGAAATCAAAATACCAAACAACTTAAAAAGGCTTGAGCAATATGGTTTAGAAATTAAATGGTGTGATGATTTAAACCTCATAAAAAGTATTATTATGCGATGCAAGAATATCCAGATTCTTTTATAGTGATTGCTGATGATGATATCTTTTATCCCGAAAACCATATAGAAATATTATGGAATGGATATTTAAAGCACCAGGATTGTATAATCGCAAATAAGACACATCATATTGAATTTTCAAACAATGGCACATTTATGGAATATAATAACTGGCCAGATGAAATAATTGATAATCCTAGCTATTTATTAATGCCGGTTGGGTGTGGTGGCGTTTTATATCCTCCAAATATGTTGCCAAAAATAACTTTTAATAAAAAATATATTAAAGACAATGTGTTATATATGGATGATTTGTGGCTAAAAAATTGTGCACTATATGGTGGAATTAAAACATTTTCTACACTTGAGAATGAATTAGCTTATTTTAGTTGTATAAAAGCTGGAGGAACAGGCTTATGGAAGACAAATACCAAAAATATTAATAGAAATGATATTGTGTGGAAAAAATTGATGACTGATTATCCGAAAATAAAATCACTGCTATATAAAGAATGGGAAAAAGAAACTTATAAAAGAAAGTGAAAATAACATAAATGTTGAGTTAAAAAACGTCAGAATTATTAATTATGCTAGAATTAAAAGTGTTAAAAGGAAGAAATAAGTTATGTCAATATTTAAAGATAAAACATTATTAATTACAGGTGGTACAGGTTCTTTCGGTAATGCTGTTGCTAAAAGATTCTTAAAAACAGATATTAAAGAAATTAGAGTTGTATCAAGAGATGAGAAGAAGCAAGATGATATGAGACATGAATATCAAATGCTTTATCCAGAATTTGCAAACAAGTTAAAATTTTATATTGCGGATGTTAGAGATTATAATTCGATTGAATTTGCGTTTAAAGGCGTTGATTATGTGTTTCATGCCGCTGCTTTAAAGCAAGTTCCTTCATGCGAGTTTTATCCTATTGAAGCAGTTAAAACTAATGTCTTAGGCTCAGATAATGTAGTGACAGCTTGTGTTAAAAATGGTGTAAAGAAGGCTATTTTTTTGTCAACCGATAAGGCTGCTTACCCTATTAATGCGATGGGTATGACAAAGGCTTTAATGGAAAAGAATGTAGTAGCAAGAAGCCGTCAATTGGGTGAAAATGATACTGTTTTATGTTTAACAAGATATGGTAATGTTATGGCTAGTAGAGGAAGTGTTATTCCTTTGTTCTGTGAACAAATAGCTAGTAATAAGCCATTAACAATTACAAATCCAGATATGACTAGATTTATGATGACATTAGATGATGCGGTTGATTTGGTATTGTATGCGTTTGAGCATGGTCAACAAGGTGATTTGTTTGTTCAAAAAGCTCCAGCAGCAACAATCGATACTTTAGCTAAGGCTGTATGTAATCTAAAGGGTGTTGAACCGAATATTAACTATATCGGTACAAGACATGGTGAGAAGTTATATGAAGTATTAGTCACAAAAGAAGATATGGTTAAGGCTGTTGATATGGGCAATTATTATAGAATACCTGCTGATAATAGAGATTTGAATTACGATAAGTTTATAAGTAAAGGTACAACTTTATTTGAAAAGGCTGATGAGTATAATTCTCATAATACTGAAAGATTAGATATTGAAGGGATGAAAGAGCTTTTGAAGAAGCTTGATTTGTTTAAATAATGAAAATCTTAGTAACTGGATCTAAGGGTTTTGTTGGAAAAAACTTAGTATGGACATTAAAAAATATTAGAGATGGGAAAGATAAGTCTTTCCCTATTTCTGTAGATGAAATTTATGAGTATGATGTAGATAATACATTAGAAGAACTAAAATCTTATACTAAAGAAGTTGATTTTGTGGTGCATTTGGCTGGTGTTAATAGACCAAAGAATACTGAAGAATTTTATGAAGGCAACAAGGGGACAATAGAATTATTGTGTGATTGTTTAAAAGACAATAAAAGCAAGTGTCCTATTCTAATTTCAAGCAGCATTCAAGCTAGTAAAGATAATGATTATGGTAAATCAAAGAAACAAGCTGAAGATTATTTAAAATCATTTAGCGAAGAAAATGGTAATAAAGTTTATGTTTATAGATTCGCTAATATTTTTGGTAAGTGGTGTAGACCAAACTATAACAGCGTAGTAGCTACTTGGTGTTATAACATAGCTCATGATTTACCAATTCAAATAAATGATGAAAGTGCAGTTATTCCTTTTGTTTATATTGATGATGTAGTTAGTGAAATTATTAGTGCAATCAATAATAGACCAAATTATAATGAAATAGATAAGTGCTATAAAGCCCTTCCTATTTATAATATTTCTTTAAAAGAATTAAAAGATAATTTATATGCTTTTTATAATCAAAGAAATACTTTGGTTATTCCTGATTTAAGTAACCAATTTACTAAGAAGTTATATTCAACATATTTATCATATTTACCTGAAGATAAAATAGCTATTTCTTTAAATACAAAAGCTGATAATAGAGGTAGTTTTACTGAGCTTTTAAAATCAAATAACTGCGGACAATTCTCGGTTAATGTCTCAAAGCCAGGAATGGTTAAAGGCGAACATTTCCATAATACTAAGTGGGAATTCTTTATTGTGGTTAAGGGTGAGGCATTAATTGAAATGCGAAATGTTAATGATGACAAAGTGATTAAATTTGAAGTTAGCGATGAAAAGATTGAGGCTATTCATATGCTTCCTGGCTATACACATAATATTATTAATTTATCAGATGATGAAGACTTAATAACTCTTATGTGGGCTAATGAAGTGTTTGATGAAAAAAAGCTAGATACTTTTTATGAGAAGGTGGAACTATGAACAATAGCCCATTATTTTCTATCATTATTCCCACTTATAATACTAAAAAATATATAACACAGTGTGTTGAATCTTTTACTAAACAAAATTTTGATAATTATGAAATTATAGTTTGTGATGATGGTTCTACTGATGGAACTATTGAATTGTTAAAAAAGCTTAAAAATAGTTATAACAATGTAATTATTAAATTAAACAAACATATAGGTGCTGGCGCAGCTAGAAATAAAGGGATAAAATTAGCTACGGGTAAATATATTTATTTTTGTGATTCGGATGATTTTGTAACTGATGATTTTTTCGTTGTTTTATGCAGTGAGATTAAAAATAAAGAACCAGATATACTGTTTTTTAACTACAACGAAATAATTAATGAAAACATAAATGATACGGTTGTTAAAAAAAATATTAAAGATAAATACGACTTCTTTTATACCAATTCTTGTATATGGTCATCTATATATAAAAAATCATTGTTAATCGAAAATGACATTTATTTCCCTTCCAATGTATATCATCAAGATGACGCAATATTTTTTAAACTTATTGAAAAGGCAAATGATGTTAAAAGCATCAATAATGCTTTATACAACTATAGAAAATTCCGAGCAGGTTCTAGTATGAATAGTAAGAGTGAAAAATATTATAATGATATGCTTATAGTTGCAGAAATGAACTTTGAATACTTCTATCTAAACGGAAGCACAGTGGGTTTTGAACATATTATAGATGCATATGTAGGTAAATTGTTTGATTATGTTTTATTTAATCTAGCTCACTCATCGACAAATGTTGCGGAAAATTATTATATAAAGATGATTGATTTGTTGAATAAATATTCATCAAATTGGAAAAAGAATGAATATTTTTCAGACAAAAATGTTTCTTTTTTTACAAAGGTTGTAAGGAATTCGTTAAAGAATAAAATGATATTTAATTGTTACAATACAAAACTTTTCAAGACAATAATGAAAAAGAAAATGGAGAACTATCAATGAAAACTATAGGAATTTGCATACCAGCTTATCAAAGAGGGGAAATCACTAAGCAAAGTATATTGAATATTTATAATAATAACAAGCAATTATTTGATTCTGGAACCTGTCATTTTTATATTTCTGACGACTGTTCAAAAGATAATACTTTTGATATTTTAAGCAATTTAAATAAAGAAATTGGATGTATAACTATCAGAAAAACAGAAAAGAACTTAGGTTTTGAAGGCAATAATGGTAGATGTATTTTAATGTGCGAGAAAGACTATGCTTGGATGTTGGGAGATGATGATACTATTGATGTCGATATAAATAAAGTTATAAATAAAATTGAAGATTCTAAAGTAGATCCTGATTTTGTAATTATAGGTAAATATAACGATATTGAAGAGAAAGTTTATACAGATAAAGTTGAAGCGATAGAGAAACTATTATATGAATCTACATGGATGTCTGGGTTAATATATAAAACATCTATTGCGAATAAGCTTGATTTTTGTCGCTATTCTGAAGGCGAATTCCCACAAACTGGAGCAATTTTTGAATATTTTGGCAGTAATGATTCATCTATTCAATACATTTACGGCCCTGATTGGGCAAAAATAATGCGACCTGGTGTTATATCTTATTCAGAAAGAGTATTGGATATATATGCGCGGGGTTGGACGGATTTGGTTATGGGCCTTCCGTTGGTTTGGACTTATAAAGAAAAACTTAAGTTGTTAAGTTTAAGAAAGAAAAGAGGAAGAGACATGATGTCAAACATGATACTGATGTCTCTAAGAGCGAGAAATGGTTTTAATAGTACTTTATTAAAAGAATATTACCCATATATTAAACTTTATAACAAATCACCGTATATTATCTTGTTAATAATTTCTATTATGCCTAGAGGAATTTTATCGTTCGCTAGAAAGAAATATGCAAAAGCAAATAATATTGAATTAATTGAACAAGGATAATTATGAATAAATACGTTATATTACTTCTATATATAAAAGAATGGAAATTACCTTTGGCTTTTGAACATTACTTTCTTGGCAGTGGTTTAAATTTTTTTATCACAAAAAAATTGCAAGAGTTGCAAAGAAAGTTGATGTACAAAAAAAATAATACAATAAATAAAGAATTTAAAAATGATATAAAAGATTTAAATGAGAAATATCAGCGAAATTCAACCTTCGAAAAAAACGAAACAATTTGGCAATATTGGGATAAGGAACCCAAACCAAAGGTTGTTAATTTATGCATGAAAAGTCTTTCTGAATTATGTAGTTATAGAAGAATTGTTTTGAATGATGAAAATTTATTAAATTATTATGTGCCTTCTGAGATTATTAATCAGAAGGTAAAAAAAGGATATATTACAAAAACGCATTTTTCAGATATTTTAAGAGTAAATCTTTTATATAAATATGGTGGTGCTTGGTTAGATTCGACAATCTTCATAACAAAAGAACCAAAAGAATTATTCAACCACGAATTTTGGACAATAAAAAGAAAACAGTCGTGCATACCATCGAAAGGAATGTGGACCGGCTATGCTATATCAGCTCAAAAGAACAACAAACTTATGTATTACCTTTCTAATCTATTTAATATTTATTGGGAAAAACACAACACAATGATTGATTATTTTTTAATAGATATTTTTATTTATATTTTATATTGCGAAGATAAAGAAATTAAACAAATGATAGATCAAGTGGAGTTTAATAATGAGCACTGCATTGAACTAGAAAATTTTTTAAATTCTAATATAGATGATATTCCTAAAAATCTTTCAAACACAGGTATTTTTAAATTAAATTGGAAATTATCAAAACAAGAAGAAAATAATGGCAAAAAAACTCTTTACCGCAAATTATTAGATGAATACGAAATAGATTGAAACAAGAGAGATTTAATAAATGAAAGCATCAAGAACAAAGAACGCAATTATTAATATCGTGATAATACTTGTTATGCAAGTATTATCTTTTATATATTCTCTTGTATCTAAAAATCTATTTTTAAGTGAGTTTTCGTTGTCAGCATATGGTGTTGTAGATTTGTTTGGAACCTTCTTTAATTCTCTGCTTTTGTTAGAAATGGGTTTTGGAACCATTTTAATTTATAATTTATATAAACCGGTTGCGGATAATGATAAAGAGAAAATAGAAAAACAATTATCTATATTTAAAACTATTTATTTTTGTTTATCAGCCATCATTGTGAGCATTTCTTTACTTACGATGCCTTTTATTTACAAAATATTCAATATAGCTTATCAAGATAAAATACTTGTGTATGAAGTATATTTAGCAAATATTGTTCATGTTTTATTTAAATATCATTATTTAAATAAAACATCAATATTAGAGGCCGGCCAAAACAAATATTATTCAAATATTGTTTCTATAATAATTGAAACATTTGCGTTTATTATTAAATTTATTTCGATAGTGTTATTTAAAAGCATTTATTTATTCTTCTTTGCACAATTATTTATTCCTTCTGTATCGTATTATCTTCAATCTTTAATCGTTGATAAAAAATATAAATTAGGAAAAATTGATTATGCTAGTTTTAACAAAATTAAAGAATGTAAAGTTTTGTATCAATGTAAAAAATACATTTATGCAACGTTCTATTCGTTGGTTTTTTATTCAATGGATAATATAATCGTGTCTATAATTCTTTCAACAGATGCTGTTGCTTATACAACAAACTATGCTTCGTTATTTGCAACAGGATGGCAAGTAGCTATCACTATTATGGCTGCAATCAGAGGCATAATGGCGGATTTTGTTAATAATGCAAAAACAAACGATAATAAAAAAGAAATGTTTGATATTGTTTCATCTTTTAATTTTATTATCACCGCCCTATTGCTAGTAGGATTTTATTCTTTGATAGATGATTTTATTGGTCTATGGATTGGTTCAAACTATATTATCTCAAGAAATATTATGCTTGCTTTATTGCTTGTAAAAACAATAGATTGTTTGTTTGAACCAGTTAATTCAATTTTTATAATTGAAGGATACATATTTAAAGAAAAATGGCCGCTTATTATATCTGCAATGACTAATTTTGTATTAACAATCGTTCTTATAAACAAATGCGGATTAATTGGTGCTTACTATGCAACGATTATTGCTTCTATAATTAAATGGATTGGCAAATTTTATTACATATTATTCGGAGTTTTTGAGAATTTTAAAATTCCAGTTATTGAGAGATACATTGTTTTTATTATATCTATAGCTATTGAAATGGCATTAATTGATAAAATGTCGAATTTTTTAATACCTGGTGTTAACACTTTGACTTTATTTGTTGAAAAATTTTTGATAGTTGTGATTACGACTTGTCTTATAAATATAACTATCATCTTATTGAATAAGAATACTAGAGAATATATTAAAGTAACTTTACTTAAGAAGTAATTTATAATAGAAAGGTAAAGAGGGATTATGGTTAATTTTAAAAACAACGGCAAATTAAAATTATTAATTATTGTAGGCACAAGACCAGAGATTATTCGTTTGGCTGCTGTAATTAATAAAACTAGAAAATATTTTGATGTTATCTTGGCTCACACAGGTCAAAACTATGACTATAACTTAAATGGTATTTTCTTTAAGGATTTAAATATTAAAGAACCAGAAGTATATCTAAATGCAGTTGGTAATGATTTGGGTGAAACAATGGGTAATATTATTTCTAACTCTTATAAATTGATGGTAGAAATAAAACCAGATGCAGTATTAGTATTGGGAGATACAAACAGTTGTTTAAGTGTAATAGGAGCTAAAAGATTACATATACCTATTTTCCATATGGAAGCTGGTAATAGATGTAAGGATGAATGTTTACCTGAAGAAACAAATAGAAGAATCGTAGATATTATTTCTGATGTTAACATGGCTTATTCTGAACATGCTAGAAGATATTTATCCGATACAGGTCTTCCAAAAGAAAGAACATATGTAACAGGCTCACCAATGGCTGAAGTGTTGCATGAAAATCTGGATAAGATTGAAGCTTCTGATATTCATACTAGATTAGGTTTAGAAAAAGGTAAGTATATTTTATTAAGTGCACATAGAGAAGAAAACATTGATACTGAAAAGAATTTCTTATCATTATTTAATGCAATTAATAAAATGGCTGAAAAGTATAATATGCCTATTTTATATTCTTGTCATCCAAGAAGTAAAAAAAGAATTGAAGCTACAGGATTTAAACTAGATAGTAGAGTTATTCAACATGAGCCACTAGGTTTCCATGATTATAATTGTCTACAAATGAATGCGTTTTGTGTGGTATCTGATAGTGGAACATTACCTGAAGAAAGTAGTTTCTTCACATCAATTGGACATCCCTTCCCTGCTGTTTGTATAAGAACTTCTACAGAACGACCAGAAGCATTAGATAAAGGTGATTTTATCTTGGCTGGTATTGATGGAAATCATTTATTACAAGCTGTTGATGTAGCTGTAGAAATGAATAAGAATAAAGATCTTGGTATTCCAGTACCAGATTATGTTGATGAGAATGTATCCGATAAGGTTGTTAAGATAATTCAATCTTATACGGGAGTTGTTAATAAAATGGTATGGAGAAAGGAACAATAATATGGTTAATGTAATTGGTTTAGGTTATATAGGTTTACCTACTGCTTTGATGATGGCTTCTCACGGAGTAGAAGTTATTGGTACTGACTACAACAAAGAGTTAGTAGATACTTTAAATGCTGGAAAAACAACTTTTAAGGAAAAAGGGTTAGATGAATTATTTAATGATGCTTTAAATTATGGAATTAAATTTACTACTGAATATCAAGTAACAGATACTTATATAGTTTCTGTTCCAACTCCTTATGATAAGTTTAGTAAAAAAGTTGATGCTTGCTATGTGACGGCTGCTGTTAAGGATGTAATGAAAGTTTGTCCAAAGGGGGCGACTGTTGTAATCGAATCAACAGTATCTCCAGGTACGATTGATAAGTATGTTCGTCCTGTTATTGAAGAAAATGGTTTTATAATTGGAGAAGATATTAATTTAGTGCATGCTCCTGAAAGAATTATTCCAGGCAATATGGTTTACGAATTGTTGCATAATAACCGTACTATAGGTGCTGATGATAAGAGCATTGGCGAAAAAGTCAAAGAATTATATGCTTCATTTTGTCAAGGAGAGATTGTTGTTACGGATATTCGTACAGCAGAAATGACAAAGGTTGTTGAAAATACTTTCCGCGCTGTTAATATTGCCTTCGCAAACGAATTGGCTAGAATTTGTCGTCACGACAATATGGATGTATATGAAATTATTAAAATTTGTAACATGCATCCACGTGTAAATATCTTACAACCAGGTCCTGGTGTAGGTGGCCATTGCATTAGTGTTGATCCATGGTTCCTAGTGGGTGATTATCCTTCTTTAGCTAAAGTGATTGATGAATCTATGAAAACAAATGATTCTCAACCCGATTTTGTTTTAAATCGAATTTATGAAATCATGAAAGAAAATGGCTTAACTGATGTTAAAAAAGTCGGCTTATATGGCTTAACATACAAAGAAAATGTTGATGATATGAGAGAATCTCCAACATTGCAACTACTTGAAAGTCAAGCAAGACACTTAGCTACAGGGTTAAAAGTGTATGATCCATTTATTACTAAGGATGAAGTTGATAATCAATACCATGATTTAGATACTTTCCTTAATGATGTTGATATGGTTGTTGTAATGGTCAAACATAATGAAATATTAGAAAACGTTGATAAATTAACAAATAAAATAGTTTTAGATTGTCATAATGTTGTTAATTTGCCTGGTGTTTATCACTTATAAATATTAGCTGTGTAAAAAATACAAGGCTTCTTTTTATGGAGAATGATTTTATGAAAAAAGTAATGTTGGTATTTGGCACAAGACCTGAGGCAATCAAAATGTGCCCTCTTGTTAACGAATTAAAGAAACGAGAAGGAATTCAAACCTTAGTTTGTGTAACTGGACAACATAGACAAATGTTAGATATGGTGTTAGAAGCTTTTAATGTTGTCCCTGATTATGATTTGTCTATCATGAAAGATAAACAAACATTGTTTGATGTTACAACAAATATCTTAAATACAATTAAAGAAGTATTAGAAAAGGAGAAACCAGATGTTGTTTTAGTACATGGAGATACTAGTACAACATTTGTTACAGCTTTAGCATGCTTCTATTTACAAATTCCTGTGGGCCATGTTGAAGCTGGACTTCGTACTTACAATATATATAGTCCTTATCCAGAAGAGTTTAATCGCCAAGCGGTATCTATTATAAGTAAATATAATTTTGCGCCTACAGAATTATCAAAACAAAACTTATTAAAAGAAGGAAAAGATCCTAACACTATTTATGTTACAGGTAATACTGCAATAGATGCATTAAAGACAACTGTAAGAGATACTTATAATCACCCTGAACTAGATTGGGCTAAAGATAGTAGATTAATCATGATAACAGCTCATAGAAGAGAGAACCTCGGCGAGCCAATGTGTCATATGTTTAAGGCTATTAGAAGAGTTATGGATGAACATCCTGATGTAAAGGCAATATATCCTATACACATGAATCCAGCTGTTCGTGAGATTGCAAATAAGTATTTAGGTGATGATGATAGAATTCATATTATTGAACCACTTGATGTGTTAGATTTCCATAATTTTTTAAATAAAAGTTATCTAATATTAACCGATTCAGGCGGCATTCAAGAAGAAGCACCTTCACTTGGCAAACCGGTTCTTGTAATGAGAGACACTACAGAAAGGCCAGAAGGTATTGAAGCTGGTACGCTAAAATTAGTTGGCACTGAAGAGGAAACAATATATAACGAATTCAGTCGTTTGTTGTCAGATAAAGATGAATATGAAAAAATGAGTAAAGCTAGTAATCCTTATGGAGATGGATTTGCTAGCAAAAGAATTGCGGATATAATAAATGAGTATGTATAAGACAAAGGTGTTGATAATTCAAGAAGAGTTAAGCCACTATAACGTGCCTTGTTTTAATATTTTATCTGAATGTTATGATTTAACTTTTGTTTATACCACAAAAGCAAAAAATGAAAACGCCAAATTCAAAACAATTCACGAAACAATCAAAACAATTGGTTCGTTTGCGTTTTTTGATAATGGCATTAACAATATAATTAAGGACTATGATGTTGTTATTTGTGGACCGTATCTAAAATATTTAAATATATTATTAAAAACATTTGGAAAAAAGAATGTGATTTATTATGGAATAGGCTTGACTGCTTCCTATAAAAATGGTTTTGATACTAAAAAATATCTAACTTACTTATTGAGCAGGTATGTAAAGAGTATTGGAGCTGCTGTGTTTTATACTCAATACGCAAAAGATAGATATATCGGGTTAGGAATTAATCCAAAAAAATTATTTGTAGCAAACAATACCGTCGAGGTTTTGGAACACGAAAAGAAGGACAAGGATATTTTGCTGTTTGTTGGCACTCTATATAAAGAAAAAGGCGTGTTTGAACTTATAGATGAATATATTGAAGCATTTAAAATTAATTCTAATATAGCTGATTTGTATATAGTTGGTGACGGAGATGAAAAAGAATCGTTAATAAAATATGTAAATGATTGTTTAATTGTGAGAAATAAAATTAAATTTCTTGGTGCAATCTTTGAAGAAAAGAGGCTTAAAGAATTGTTCGAAAGATCAATTGCTT
>CAKUTY010000019.1 GCA_934692455.1 uncultured Erysipelotrichaceae bacterium | reverse complement strand
CGGGATATACTTCAATACCATAAGCCTTTTGCCAAGAGCCAAAAGATGGAGTCATTGAAACAAACTTAATATGCTTATTTTCTTTTACAAGAGTTGTAGCTAAATTTTGATAAGCAGCATCCAAAGTAATTAAATCATTTTCTAAAGTCTTATAATTCTCTTCAAAATAAGCAGCTTGCTCAGCATAATTACTAGATAAATTTGTATAGATTTGTTTAGCCATAGACAACATGCCAATAGGACTTAGCCATAAGAATAAGTCATTAGTATAAGTGTTTGTCTCTGCAAACATCTCGCCATCATAATATGGATTTTCTACATAAGTAACACTACCATTAACATTTACTGGTGTATAGCGCTTAAAAGAATAGATACTTGAAGCGCTTAGATCAACCTTGCTGGCATCAGAATCTAAAATATCATCGCCATAAATAGTCATATATGGTTCTAAACCATTGATATAGTAAAAGGAAATAGTATTATCAATGATATCTTGATAATTTGAAACGATATTGGCGTTTTGAATATCAGCACCATTTTGAATGGAAATAGTCTGAATTCGATCACCACCGATTCTATTCAATAAATATCCAATTGGATAACAAGTATATGTATGATATGTTTTTACACCCTTGCTAGTAGTACAAGCGCATAAACAAAATATTGTTAGTAGACATAATAATTTCTTAAAAAACTTCATACCACGATTATACAACAAAAATGCCCTCTTCTAATTTTAGAAAAGGACATTTCACATATAATTCATATAATTACTTAGAAAGCTTGATATAGTAAATAGGATTGCCCAAATCCTTAAACTTAGTCTCATAACCAGTTAAAGGCTCATCACGCTTAATAGAATGATAATCATAATTGATATCTAAGGTCTTTAAATTAGCCTCTTTAAAGTACTCTAATGAGTCCATAAAGAAGTCCTTATTATCAGTCTTAAAGATAATAGTTCCATCATCCTTTAAAAGTTCCTTATACTTTTTTAAGAAAGTTGGATAAGTAAGTCTTCTTTTATGATGACCAGACTTAGGCCAAGGATCAGAGAAATGTAAATAAATACGGTCAATAGAACCCTTATTTATATATTCTTCAATCTCATTAGCATTTCTTAATAAAACCTTAAAGTTATCTAGTTCATACTCTTGAGCCTTAATGATAGCTCTTGCGACACAAGTTTCATCTTTTTCAAGACCTACATAATAGATATCATTATATCTTTTAGCACTATCACAAATAAAATCACCCATGCCCATTCCTATTTCTAGATAAACTGGCATAGTAGTCTCAAATTCTTTTAAATCTTCTAAAAGATAAACCTTTTCTTCATCCAAGAAAGGTCTAACCCACTTCTTCTTTCGCATTCGCATGAAAGAATTATACCATAAGAAAAACTCGGTTACCCGAGTCATTCTATTTATCCAAGCATACCGCCATCAACTCTTAATACGGCACCTGTAATATATGAAGCATAATCACTAGCTAAGAAAACAAAAGCATTAGCGATATCTTCTGGCTGGCCAAGTCTTTGTAAAGGTACTTGCTTAGACATAGCCGCGATAATCTCTTTTGGAGCTTGAGCCATCATATCAGTCTCAGTAATACCAGGAGCAACACAGTTAACACGGATATTATCCTTGCCAACTTCTCTTGCAAGTGAAATAGTCATACCATCAACCGCAAACTTAGAACCAGGATATACGATAGCACCAGGAGTACCAACTCTAGATACCATTGAAGAAGTATTGATGATACAACCTCCACCATTTTCCTTCATTAAGTTAATAGCCTTCTTAGAACATACATAGACAGCCTTAACATTGATGGCAATAATTCTATCAAAAGTTTCATCATCAAAGTTGTATGTAGGACCACTAGCTGCAAGACCTGCATTATTGATTAAAATATCAACCTTACCAAAACGAGCAACTACTTCATCGAAGGCAACATCTACACTTTCAGCATCATCAAGCTTTGGACAAATTCCCATTATAGAATCACCATATTCACTTAGCTTTTCTAAAGCCTTGTCTACAGTCTCTTGTCTTGAACCGCACATCGCAACCTTAGCGCCTTGTTTTAAGAAAGCTTCAACAGTCGCAAAACCAATGCCTCTTGTACCACCTGTAATAATGGCAACTTTGTTTTCTAATAATTTCATATTATAATTCTCCCTCACTATTTAATATTATACTATGATAATTATTTAACAAATCATTAAAAAGAAAATGGTGACACCTTAGCATCACCATCATACTTGATTAATTATCCAAGCTTCTTACCAAAGAATCTTCTTTCGCCCTTAGGAGCCTCTTCCTCAGATTCGAGCCCAGATTCGATCCCCCTATTGCCTTCCTTCTTCTCAGGCTTTGGTAATAACTCTTTGGCACTTACATTGACCCTACCCTTGTCGTCAATTTCCATAACCTTAACTTTAATCTTATCACCAATCTTTAGAACATCTTCAGGCTTAGCAACACGATCATGAGAAATCTTAGAAACATGAAGTAAAGCATCTTGTCCCTTAAAGATTTCAACAAAGGCACCAAACTTTTCAAGACGTACTACAGTAGCATCATAGATGTCTCCAACTTGAGCAACTCTAGCGATATCTTGAATAATTCCCTTAGCCTTATTGATAGTTTCTCTATCCATATGGTATAAAACAACCTTACCATTATCATCGATATCAATCTTAATGTTGTCGCATTCTTCAATAATCTTATTGATTTGTTCACCACCCTTACCGATAACATCTCTAATCTTATCAACAGGAATAGTGAATGTATCCATCTTAGGAGCATACTTAGAAACATCCTTACGAGGTTCACTAATACATGCCATCATATTATCAAGAATCTCTAGTCTGCCTTTCTTTGCTTGAGCTAAAGCTTCTTCAAATACTTCACGCTTAATACCAGTACACTTGATATCCATTTGAAGTGCTGTGATACCATCCTTAGTACCAGCTACCTTAAAGTCCATATCACCATAGTGGTCTTCCATACCTTGAATATCAGTCAAGATAGAATAAGAATCACCAACTTCAATTAAACCCATAGCCACACCTGCAACAGGGGCCTTAATTGGAACACCAGCTGCCATTAATGACATAGTACCAGCACAGATTGAAGCTTGTGAAGATGAACCATTAGATTCAACAACTTCAGCAACTGTTCTAATTGCATATGGGAACTCTTCCTCACTTGGAATAACTTGCTTAAGAGCTCTTTCACCTAAGGCACCATGACCAATTTCTCTTCTACCAGGATTGCCCATTCTACCTACTTCACCAACTGAATAAGGTGGGAAATTGTATTGGTGCATGAAACGCTTCTCATCAACCTCAGTTAAGTCATCGATGATTTGGTTATCACCTAAAGGACCTAAAGTTGTAATTGATATAACTTGTGTTTGACCACGAGTAAACATAGCAGAACCATGAACTCTAGGAAGTAAATCAATTTGAGAATCTAGAGGTCTAATCTCATCCAATGCTCTACCATCAGGTCTAATCTTTTCAACTGAGATTAATCTTCTAACTTCATTAGCGATAATTTCAGTACAATATTCATTTGTTTGCTTAACAAGCTTATCGATTTCCTTTTCACTTAAAGTTGTATCCTCTTCAAAATGAGCTTGCATATTCTTAGTAATGCTTTCTTGAGCATTATAAGATTCTAACTTATCATGAATTGAAACAGCCTTCTCTAAATCAGCCTTACCATTAGCGTCAACATATTCCTTAATACGTGGATCGATTTCATAAAGAACAACTTCCATCTTTTCCTTACCGACCTTAGCGATAATTTCTTTTTGGAAAGCACATAATTCTTTAATCTTTTCATGACCAAACATCAAAGCATCTAGCATTAATTCTTCAGAAACTTCTTTAGCACCAGCTTCAACCATATCGATTGCAGTCTCAGTACCAGCAACTGTTAAGTCAATTAATGATTCATTCATTTGTTCAACACTTGGGTTAACAACAAATTCGCCATTGATATAACCAACTTTAACACCAGCAACTGGACCATTGAAAGGAATATTTGAAATACATAAAGCAAGTGATGCACCAAATAATGCAGCCATTTCAGCTGAACAGTCAACATCAACAGACATTACAGTATTTACAACTTGAACTTCATTTCTAAAACCTTCAGCAAATAAAGGTCTAATAGGTCTATCAATTAGTCTAGCAGTTAAAGTAGCATGTTCACTTGGTCTACCTTCTCTTCTTAAGAAGCCACCAGGAATCTTACCTACAGAATATAATTTTTCTTCAAATGATACTGTTAGTGGGAAAAAATCAGTATCCTTAGCAACATTGCTTGCACAAGCAGTTGATAATATAACAGTGTCCTCATAACGGACTAGAACAGACCCCCCAGCCTGTTTTGCGATTTCACCAGTTTCAACTGTAAGTTTACGACCATAGAAATCTAAAGTAAAAACTTCTTTCATTTAATCTCTTCTTTCTTTCTAACTATTTGATTATACAAAATAAAAATGATATTTCCAAAAAGAAAGCGAAAAATATCATTTATTTACTTTAAACGATTTTAAATGATTAAACAAAATGTAAATTTTTAATTCAGGTTTTAGCTTAATTATCGCAATCTCTTAATTTCATTTAAACTAATATTTTCTATTGCAAGCAATTGACTTCTAGCAAAATTTCTAAGTTCTATCATTCTTTCTTTTTGTGATATTCCTTTTTCGATTAAAATCGCATTATAGCTTTCCATATTCGCAAGCACCAACAATTCATCTAAACTAGCATAATCTCTCATATTCCCTTTTAATTTTGGATTTTCAATACGCCATTGCTTAGCTCTTTTATCAAACAAGATAACATTCAACATATCTGCTTCGTTTGCATATTTATATGATAATTGTTCATCAGTAAAACTATTTGATAGATATTCTTTAATCGCATTAGTATGAATCCTATAATTAATTTTAAAAATCTCTCTATTTAAATTCCAGTTTAAAGATAATTTAGAGTTTTCATCCGATTTTAGTCTTTTATAATCTTGAATTATATAAAGTTTAAATTCAGGCGAAATCCATGAAGCAAATTCTAAGGCTATATCGCTTTGTGCGAATACTCCACCATATTTTCCGATTTTAGATACAATTCCAATTGCATTTGTCTTTTCAATCCATTTCTTCGGAGATAATGTAAAGGAATTGTATCCAGCTTTGCTTTTAATACCGTCGAATTCGACGGTATTAAAGTCCACATTATTTAAACATTCCCATAAACCAAGAAACTCAATCGTATCCTTTCTTCTCATCCAATTCTTAACCGCATCGCTTGGGTCATCACTCTTGTATTTTGCGATATCAGTAAGGCTAATATAATCGTTCTTAAAATCATTTGTATAAAATTGAATAGAGAATCCATTAGCGTTAATAGTATCACTAATTTTAAACATATAAATTCCTCCTTTACTATATATTTGTCAGTAAAAGTAGAAATTCCTACTCCAAAGTTGAAAAAAGGTTAGAAATAAAATTCCTAACCTCTATTAAATTATTAAATAAATCCAGTTTTTGTGTTGTCTATCAACAATGTTGCCTGTTCTGACAACGGAAATAGCACGGACTGTTTACCCTCTTCCAAAGCGAGCTTCCGTTTTTTTCTTGTGGATCAAGAGTATTGCCTGTTCTGACAACTGCAATGGCATGGACTGTTTAACATCTTCCAAAGCGAACCTAGATTTTATAGTTGCTGGATCAACTTGTTTTTAATACTATAAATATAAACTCAAAGAAACTCTATTTCTTTCCTTATCAATCTCAATGACATAAACATCAATAATGTCGCCTACTTCTAAGTAATCATAAGGGCTAATATTTCTTTGTTTAGAAATCTTAGACTTATGAACTAGGCCATCATCATGTAAACCGATGTCCACAAAAGCACCAAAGTCAACAACATTTCTTACAACACCCTGTAGCTTCTCACCAATAGATAAGTTATTAATATCTAGCTTATCAGACTTAAGGATTGGCCCTGCATAATCATCACGATAATCTCTTAAAGGCTCAGACAAATTCTTAATAATATCAGCCACTGTATAAACATCACTCTCATACTTATTAGCTAAAGCCTTTACATCATCATTAGCTAAAGCTTCTTTAAGTTCTTCACTGCCCAAAGCTAAACCCTTGTGTTCTAAAAGAATATTCTTAGCCAACTTATAACTTTCAGGGTGAATAGAAGTCATATCCAAGGCTTCCTTACCATCCTTGATTCTTAAGAAACCAGCAGCCTGTTGGAAAGCCTTAGCACCTATCTTATTAACCTTCTTAAGTTCTGATCTGTTACTAAATAAACCATTCTCATTACGATAATTAACAATTTCATTAGCACTAGACTTATTTAAACCTGAAATATGTTCAAGCAATTCTTTAGAAGCTGTATTTAAATCAACACCAACTCTATTAACAGTCTTAAGAACTGTAAAATCTAGCTTCTCATCTAATTCCTTAGTAGGCAAATCATGTTGATATTGACCTACACCAATAGATCTTGGATCAATCTTAATAAGTTCAGAAAGAGGATCCAATACTCTTCTTGCGATAGATACAGCACTTCTTTCTTCTACATGCAAATCAGGAAACTCGCTTCTAGCGTTCTCACTAGCTGAATAAACAGAAGCACCAGCCTCAGATACTAAAGTATACTTAACATCTAAGCTATTCTTCTTGACTAATTCACTGACAAACTGTTCACTCTCTCTACTTGCAGTACCATTACCAATCGCAATTAGAGAAACATTATATTTCTTAATCAAATTAAGACAAATCTTCTCAGCCTCAGCAACCTTCTTAACAGGCTCATGAGGGAAAATCTTATCGATATGTAATAGCTTACCAGTGCCATCTAAGATAGCTAACTTACAACCAGTTCTAAAAGCAGGGTCAAATCCCATAATACAATCAACTGAAACAGGAGCTTGTAGTAATAAATGTTCTAAGTTATTCGCAAATACTTCGATTGACTTATTAGAAGCTCTTTCAAATAAAGAAGACCATACTTCATTCTCTACCGAAGGTAGTGCTAAACGATCTAAACCATCAACAACCGCATCATATACCAAATCATTGACAATACTATCCCTATCTCTTGATAAACCACGGAAACAATAGCGATACAAGTATTCCTTATCATATTCAAAGCTAAACGAAATAATCTTTTCTTTAGAAGCTCTATTAATAGCCATGATACGGTGATCCTCAATATATTTTAGTTTCTCACTGTAATCATAATATTTCTTATAGACGCCCTTTTCATCCTTGGCATCCTTTTTAAGCTTACAAACAATAAAAGAATAATTATTAATAGAATCTGTAATCTTCTCTCTAAACTTAGGATCATCACTTACCTTTTCCGCAATAATATCCTGTGCTCCTTTTATTGCTGATTTAGTATCCTTAACTTCATCGCTAAGATATTTACTAGCTTCTGTGTTGATATCGCCCTTATAAGGAAAACCCAACATAAAGTTAGCCAATGGTTCTAAACCCATTCTAATTGCTTCAGAAGCTCTAGTCTTTTTCTTTTGTTTATAAGGACGATAAATATCTTCAACCTCTTTTAACTTAGTACAAGCTAAAACCGCCTCTTTAATCTCATCAGTCAACTTACCAGAAGTTTCAATAATTCTTAAGACATCATTTTTACGCTCTTCAAGATTCAATTGGTATTGATATTCCTTCTCAATCGCAAAAATTTGTTCCTCATCTAAATTACCAGTAACCTCTTTACGATATCTGGCTATAAAAGGCACAGTAGCACCCTGTTTTAACAAATCAAGGGCAGCACTGGCCTGCTTCTCCTTTACATTTATTGTTTCTGCAACATATTTGATTAAATCCATAAAATAAACCTCGCCTAACTATTCTACTCTACTGACTTTAACGATTCAACCATCTCAATCTTTCTTAAAGGTTTGCGTGTCAATAAAAGCACAATAATCGTAAACACAAAAGTAATCAAGAAAGATGCAGTATATGAGAAGAAAGTAATATTCATGCCAAACATAACCATGTCCATATTGATGACATTCATGACAAAATGATGTTCAAGTAAACCTAGTGGCATACCTACAAAACCACCGATAATACTCAATATCAAGATTTCTTTAAAGATATAAGAATCTACTTCCTTAGGTCTAAAACCTAATACCTTTAAAGTTGCAATCTCACGAGTTCTCTCTGCCACATTAACCTGAGTTAAATTAATCAATACTACAAGAGCCAAAGAACCAGCAGCCAATATAATTACCAAAATAATTAAATCCAAGGCCTTAATCATATTCTCAAAGTTGGCAATCATATTGCTGAAATCAAAAGTACTAGAATAATCCTTAAGTAACAAAGTATCCTTATTCAAGCTTTCGACATCATTAGACATTAACGCAATACTTGTATCATGTACCTTTTCATTAAAAGTTTTATTATAGTAATCATCAGACATAAACAAATAATGTTGGAAATACATCTCACAAATATCCGCAATAATCACATCAGCCTTAACACCATTATAAGATTCAACAGTAATGGTATCGCCCTTCTTGAGCTTATGATTCTTAGCATACTTTTCAGAAACAATAACACCACTATTTCTTAAATTCAAAATAGTCTTCTTATCAGTCTTGCGCAAATCCAATATCTCTAAAGCCTCACCAGTATCCATAACCTCTACAGTAATAGAATCAAGCTCCTCATTATCCTTATAGGCAGCTGAAGAATAAGACATAAAAGGCACTACTGTTTCGTTACTCACATCAGCTTTTAAAATATCCACATTCTCATCAACATGTAAATCATTCTCTAATTGAATTGTATAGTTATAGTTAAAAATACGATTATATTGAATCTCAACTACATCCCTTACTGAATCCTTAATGCCAAAACCAACTACAAGTAAACCAGTACAGCCAGCCACGCCAATAACTGTCATAAAGAATCTTGACTTATATCTTATTAAATTACGGGCTGTGATCTTAGATGTGAATGATAACTTATCCCATATAAAAGGAAGCTTTTCAATAAATGTTTGTTTTGTAAGCTTAGGAGCCTTTGGACGAAGTAATGAAGCAGGAACTTCATTCAAGTCACTTTTCACAACAAGATAAGTCACTAACATCATCAATAATGAGAATGCTAGAAAAGAGATAAGCACATAACCTATCGGATAGAACAAGATCATCTTAGGAAGCTTATACAAAAGTCTCCAACAAGTATAGATTACGGATGGAAAAAGTATTTGACCAATAATAATACCTATTACACAACCTATTAAACTTGCCAAGAAGGCATAACCTACATACTTACCTGTAACTTCCTTCTTAGTGTAACCAAGAGCTCTAAAAATACCTATTTGGCCCCTTTGTTCATCTACCAAACGAGTCATGGTTGTCATACAAACTAAAGCTGCTACCAAATAAAACAACAATGGAAAAGCATAGCCAATGGCTGTCATTTGTTTACAAGTTGCCTCAAACATATTACTACTATAGTGAGATTCACGATCTAGTATCATCCAATTAGCTTCAGGAAGCGCATCAATATCCTGTTGAGCCTTAATAAGCTTTGCGCTAGCCTTTTCTATTTCCTGTTCAAACTTCTTTAAATTATCATTATATTCTTCTAAACCGCTATTATACTTTGCCTCACCGATATTAACTTGATATTGTAAGGCACCAATCTTTTGTCTATAAGTCTTTAAATTCTCGTTAGCCTCATCAATTACTTTTTGTAGAATTGCAAGTTCATAAACATTATCACTACCATTAATCAAAGAATCTAAGCCACTTCCTAACATATTCAAAATCGTTTGAACATCAATATTCTCAATCTCATTCATCTTATTTTGAATTTGTTCATCACTGATACCCAATTCTTCTTTTTTTTGATCTAGGGTATCCTGATAAGACTTTACTGTTTTCTCTAAACTACTAATAGCTGAATTTAAACTTGTGATTTGAGCCTTATAAGTAACTAAAGTGATATGAGCATCATCCAATTGTCTTTTCGCATCAGCCAATTTAGCCTCATTCTCATTCTTCTCTGTCTCAAACTTTAGTTTATTCTCATCTAATTCATTTTGAGCTTTCTCAACCACGATATCCCTATAAGTACCCTGATTGACAAAAGCTGTCTCTTCAACATTGGTCTTTAAATCAGCTACATAATCCTTATATGCCTTGGTATAACTTGTATATTCATCAGCATCATCTAAAGTTAAATAAATAGTCTTATATTGTTCACCAATAAAATTAGTATTAGAAACAAGAACTACCGCATTAAGCTCTGTATTATTTAAAGTAGAAGTGCCTAACATCTTAGATGTATAAGCAGGTGATTGAGCTAAACCTACAATAGTATATTCATCATATCTAAGTTCTTTAGAAAGCTCTTCTTCATCATTTAAATAAAGTTTTAACTTCTCACCTATCTTATAAGAACTATCAGTAACTGTAGTTTCAATCAATAAACATTCATGATTATTCTTAGGCTCTCTTCCTTCATATACCTCATACTTATTGACATCACGATTAAGTTCTTCAACCCTAACTACAATTTCCTTATCGTTATCACCCTTGGCATAAGTATCGACAAATCTAGAGGCAAAAACATCCTTTACTCCATCCGTTTCCCTAATCTTAGCCACATCATCAGCACAAAATCCATAGGTTGAATATAATTGTAAATCCTGTAGATTATTATCATCATTATACTTATCCATGCTTTCTTTTAGGATTGTGGAACTAGACATCAATCCCATCATAAAGCCTGAACCAATAAGAACAATCAAAACAAGCGAAATAAAACGCTTATATGTTTTCTTAATCATTCTTAAAGTATCTAAATTAAAAGTCTTCATAATTAGTATTCAATATCCTCAATACTCATTGGATTTTCATTAATCTCAACTGATTCAATATGACCAGATCTAACTCTAATAATCTTATGACCCATATCTTTTAAAGCACTATTATGAGTAACAATCACAACCGTCATCTTTTCTTTAAAAGCTAAGTCTTGTAAAACCTTTAAAACTTGTTTACCAGTAACATAATCTAGAGCACCAGTTGGCTCATCACATAATAATAACTTTGGATTTTTTGCCACTGCCCTAGCAATTGCCACACGTTGTTGTTCACCACCTGATAATTGACTTGGAAAGTTATTAACTCTATTCTTTAAACCAACTAAATCTAATACTTCTAAGGCATCTAGAGGATCTTTAGATATTTGTAGAGCTAATTCTACATTTTCCTTAGCAGTTAAATTTTGAACTAAATTATAGAATTGAAACACAAAACCTATATCAAAACGACGATAATCAGTCAATTCACTTTCAGTTGCGTTAGATATGTCCTTTTCATCGACCACCACACTACCAGAAGTAGCAGTATCCATACCGCCTAAGATATTCAAGATAGTTGATTTACCAGCACCTGAAGCACCTAAAATAACTACAAATTCACCCTTATCGATACCAAAAGAAACTTCATCTAAAGCTTTAATTTCAACCTCGCCCATCTTATAAATCTTAGATACTTTATCAAATTCTATATAGCTCATTTTTTTATTCTCCATTAATTATTTTATTGATATCACTATTTAACATGTTTACATATGATCTAAAGTAAACAATAGACATTTGTTTAAGAACATAGACATTTAAATCATTCTTCAAGAGTTCCTTAAATCCCGCAATAATTGAAGATGCATAGGCTCTTGAAATTATTCTTATATATTTAGAAAAAAGCTTAGGAACCTGTAAATGACCTGTGATTAGGTTATAAATCAGTTTAGAGAACCAATCTAATAAAAAAGCATTTAGCTTGGAATCCAACATCAATATCCTAAATTCATCAGGATATTCCTTATAGATATCAATCAGCTTATCGATGATTAGATCAATCGTTTTAAGCATCTCTTCATTATCTAAACTAAAACCATCACTCTCTTTAAAGAAAGATAATTGATTATTGGTTTCTTCTTTGATAAGGTCTTCGATTTTCAATAAACATGGTTCGCATATCTTATTAATTAAATCTTCCTTATTATCAAAATAACGATAAAGATTACCAACAGTAACCCCTGAATCAAGAGCAATCTTTCTTAAAGAAGCATTCTCATAGCCCTTTTCTAAAAGTTCTGCCTTAGCAGCTTCAATTATCTTGTTTCTTACTTCTTCTTTTAATATCTGTGCCATATAATAAACATCCGTTCATTATTATTATACACAAAAATGAACGGATGTTTACCAATAAAAAAGAAGCGTTTAAGCTTCTTTCATGTTTAACTATTTTCTGATACCTAACTTAGTAATTAGATTTCTATATCTATTTACATCAGTTCTCTTTAAGTATTCCAAGAAATTTCTTCTCTTACCAACCATCATTAATAGACCTCTGTTAGAATGGAAATCCTTAGGATTCTTCTTCATGTGTTCAGTAAGTCTGTTGATGCATTCAGTTAGAATTGCAACTTGTACTTCTACAGAACCAGTATCGCCTTCCTTAATAGCGTACTCTTTAATGATTGCTTGCTTTTCAGCCTTTGTTAACATTTTTAAATTCTCCTTCTATATATCTTTTATTCCGAGTAATAACTGGAGATATTTGTGTCATAACCCAGAATAAAGCTCATTAATGATATCATCCCCACTACAAGAAATCAACCAAAATTGTATTTAAAATCTCTAAATTGGTGCATATGCAATGATTATCCTTAAATATTAGATATTCTTTATTCTTTTCTATGGCCTTTTTATATACATCCTTAAAATCTTCACCATATCTTTTATAGAATAAGTCTAAATCTAAGCCATAAATAGTTCTTAAAGACATCATCACATTCTCAAATTCTAAATCTTGTTTATCTAAATAAATATCTTCACTTAATAAGTCTTTTTTATTAATATAATTACGAACATTCTTAGTATAGGTATAGCGATGATTATTAACCTTACTACTAGCTCCTGGTCCTAAACCGATAAAATCATCATATTTCCAGTAGCCCAAATTATGTCTTGAATGCCTATCTTCTTTACAATAATTAGATACCTCGTAATGATTATAGTCCTTTAATCTTTTTTCAATATATTCATACATATCTGCCTCAACATCTTCGTCTAAGTGGTCATAACCCCTTCTATTAAACATTGTGTTTTCTTCGATTGTTAATGAATAGATAGAAATATGTGGTACATCTAATGAAAGAATATCATCCAAGGTCTTCTTTAAGATATTCATAGTTTGAAAAGGCAAAGAATACATAAGGTCAACCGAAATATTGTTGATGCCATATGATTTGATTAATTCAATCTTTTCTCTTACCAAGCCAAAGTCATACTTACGATTCATGATTCTAAGTAAATTATCATCACTACTCTCTACGCCCATCGAGATTCTATTGACTCCATATTTCTTCATAATTTGTAACTTGTGCTCATCAATACTTTCAGGATTGACTTCAATAGTATATTCAATTACACCTTTACTTAATGGATAAATCATACTCAATAAGTACTCTAATTCACCACTATTTAAACAGCTAGGTGTTCCTCCACCAATATAAATGGTCTCAAAATTAGAAAAAGGAAGATCATTTAGATCTTCTTTTATTCTTTCTAAATATTTACTTATCAAGTCCCTATTAACGATAGTATGGGCAAAGTCGCAATAACCACAAATACTATCACAAAAAGGCACATGGACATATAAATGCTTATTCATCATCATCAAGTGATAATACAGCCATGAAAGCCTCTTGAGGTATTTCAACACTACCAACTGCCTTCATACGTTTCTTACCTTCTTTTTGTTTCTCCAACAACTTCTTCTTACGAGAAATATCACCACCATAACACTTAGCCAATACGTCTTTACGTAAAGACTTAATATTAGTACGTGCAATAATCTTATTACCAATAGCAGCTTGTACTGGAATTTCAAATTGTTGTTTAGGCAACAATTCCTTTAACTTAGCAGTAATCTTTTGGCCTCTATTATAGGCAAAATCACGATGGACAATAATGCTTAGAGCATCAATTACTTCACCATTTAATAAGATATCCATCTTAACTAGATTTGACTTACGATAACCAATTAATTCATAATCTAAAGACGCATAACCTCTAGATACTGACTTTAACTTATCGAAGTATTCAAAGATAATCTCTGATAGTGGCATTTCATAGATTAATTGATTACGATTATCATCAATATAAATCATATCCTTATAGATACCTCTTTTCGATTGTGACAATTCCATAACCGGACCAATATTATCACTAGGTACCATAATAGAAGCCTTAACATAAGGTTCCTCAATATAATCAATCTTAGTATTATCAGGCATCATACTAGGGTTATCAATATAAACAACACTGCCATCAGTTAAAGTAACCTTATAGACAACAGATGGAGCTGTTGCGATTAAATTCAAGTTATATTCTCTTTCAAGTCTTTCTTGAATTACTTCCATATGTAACAAACCTAAGAAACCAATTCTAAAGCCAAAACCTAGAGCCTTTGAAGATTCAGCTTCAAAAGTTAAAGAAGAGTCGTTTAATTGTAACTTCTCAAGAGCATCTCTTAAGTCATTATACTTACTATTATCAGTAGGATACATACCACAATATACCATTGGATTCATCTTACGATAACCAGGTAATGGTTCACTACATGGATTATCAGCCAAAGTAATCGTATCACCAATAAAGACATCTTGAATTGATTTAATAGAAGCACAGATATAGCCTACTTCGCCTGCTGATAAAGAGTCTTTCTTAACTTCGTTTGGTGTCTTAACGCCAAGTTCGGTTACTTCATATTCAGTATTTGAATGAAGCATTCTAATCTTATCGCCAACCTTAATCTTGCCCTCTTTTACACAAACAAAGACAACAACAC
>CAKUTY010000018.1 GCA_934692455.1 uncultured Erysipelotrichaceae bacterium | reverse complement strand
AGGGAAAGCAGGATACTAAGCATTCGTTTTCTCATTTTGATTCCTCCATATACGGCAAGAATTGATTGCACCGACGTTTACGCCGTTAATAAACCGCGGCGACTGATCAAATCAGCAAGTAGTGTTTTTGTATTTATCTGCCAACAAAGCTACACTTTGTTTAAGCACCTCCATTTGACTCTTTAAATAATATTCATCTTCAAACAAGGCATAATGCACACTTGCTCTTACAAAGATAAAAATAAGAGGAGTAATAACGGTATAAGGAATACCAATCTTGGGCTCAAGAAGCTTTGCATACTCTGTATATCTTTCATTAACGCCCTTAAAGAACTCCTTACCATATTCAATATATTTAGGATGAGTATAAACCTGATACATCAGCCTATACTTCTTACCATGTTTCTTAGCAGTCCAATAAGGAACCTCTTTCACAAACCTCAAGATATCCTCAGGATCAGTTGGAGCCAATTCCATAAAATCATCCTCAACCTTCTCCATACAATAAGCAGTAGATTTCACAATCAAATCATCAAGATTATCAAAATATTGATACAAAGTTGCCGAATTAATACCACAAGCCTTCGCAATAGCCTTGATACCAACACCACTTAAACCATTATCACAATAACAAGCGAAGCACTTTTCCATTATTTCAACTTTTCTAGCCTCACGAGCCTTCTCATTTACTGTACGCACTAAAAACTCCTTTAATAACTAATCGTTCAATTAATTAATAACATAAAATCAAGAAATACACAATAAAAATGATCAGTAAATTTTACTGATCACCTAAAATATTCGTAATTGTAGAAACTAATTTATTCACATCAATAGGCTTAGCTATATAACCATCCATACCCACATCCTCAGCTTTCTTCCTATCCTCACTAAACGCATTAGCAGTCATCGCAATAATAGGTGCCCTATTACCAAGTCTTCTTAATTCCTTAGTAGCTTCATAACCATCCATAATCGGCATCTGAATATCCATTAAGATAACATCATAAGTATTATCACTAGCCTTATCAACAGCCTCTTTACCATTACTTGCGCCATCTATTATAAAACCAGCTTCCTCTAAAACCGTCTTAGCAATCTCATAGTTTAGTTCATTATCCTCAACCAACAATATCTTCTTATTAGTATCGATAATATTATTAGAACTAATCGTTTTATTATCAACTGTTTCATCCGTTACCTTAAAACATAAACTAATAGTAAACTTAGAACCCTTGCCAGACTCAGACTCAACAGAAATACTACCACCCATCATATCCACAATCGCCTTAGAAATAGACAAGCCTAAGCCAGTACCCTGTACCCCACTTACAGTAGAAGTTGCTTCTCTTGAGAACTGTTCAAATATATGTTCTTGGAATTCCTTAGAAATACCAATGCCAGTATCCTCAACTATAAAATCATAATCAGCATAGTCTTCTTTATCACAAGCCTTTTGAACAACACTAACCCTAATATCACCACCACTAGGCGTAAACTTAATCGCATTAGCTACCACATTAAGTAATACTTGCTTAAGCTTTAAAGGATCCGTTAAGACATTACTATCTTTTAAATCAACTATATCAGTATTTAAACTCAATTGTTTCTTTTGAACATTAGAAGACACAATATCCCTAATATCATCTAATATGCTAGGCAAATAAACACTAGACTCTTCGATCTTCAACTTACCAGACTCAATTCTGCTCATATCCAAAACATCATTAATCAAAGATAATAAATATTCACTCGAAGTAGAAATCTTCTTCAGATAAGAATCCAACATCTCCTTATCATCCAAATGTGACTGAGCCAAAGAAGTAAAACCAATAATTGCGTTCATCGGTGTTCTAATATCATGAGACATATTAAACAAGAACTCCTGTTTACTACGATTAGCCTTAGCCTCTTGCTTAATAGCTAATTCTAATTCTCTATTCTTATCCTCTAGCTCCTTCTTATAAGCTTCCTCTTGTCTTTGTCTTTCCTCTACAAACATATTATTCTGCCTATTTCTAATAAACAAAATAACACCAATAATTAAACAATAGAAAACCATGACAATAGAAACATTAGGAACCGTAGCGTTATAAACCATAGAAGGATTAACGTAAATATAGACATAAAAATCTCTGCCATGACTATACATGCCATAAACGCCATGACTATTAATCCTAACCAGAGTATTAGCTTCGTTACATTTTCTAATCTCATCAACAATATCCGAACTACCATCAACCAACAAATCAAGATTATTAGAAGCGATAATCTTATCCTTCTGCATAACCACAATCGTTCCATTTTCCCTTTCAGGATAACCATTTAAAACATCTTGAATTGAAAGTCTAGAATTACTCGCAAACTGTTCTAAAACATGACGATAAGCTAAAACAGCACCATTTTTAGTCTTATGACAAGCTAAATCAACATATGAATTATCAGCCAACTCATATCTATTAATATAAGTCTGTGAACTATATTCAATGACATTCTTAAGTGCATCAGAAGTAAAATCCCTTACCATTTCATAATCAACATCATCAAGAACATATTGCCTTAAAAGATTGCCATCTTCATCTACCTCAACAATACCCGTCAACCAAAATTCATCGATAATATCCTCAAGAAACTTACCAGCCTCCATTTGCCTATTAACATTCTCAACCGCAATAGCCTGTCTAACCAAACTCTTCGCAATAGCTGTTTCATTATATTTAACATAATTAGCACTTTGTTCCTTGATAGAATCAACTGTCTCAATCAACTTACCTTGAGCATTATTTAAGTCCAAACTAAAAGAACTAAAATAAGTCATTAGAAACAAAACTAAACCACAACCAACAAGTAAAGCTGCAAGACGTTTATTTCTCATGAGTGTCCTCCAAATAAGAAGACGCATCACCCAAATATTGACTAATTATCTTTTCTAAAGTTCCATCTTCCTTCATATCCTTCAAAACACCATTAAGTGCTGTGTCTATTCCCCTATCATCATACTTAGAAAAAGCCACACCAATACCTGTAGACAATAGTGTTTCCTCTAAGAATCTAAAATCAGAATTATAATCTTTCATATACTGTAAAATTGCCGCCTTATGAGCTGCAATCGCATCAACATAGCCACAATCTAGTGCTGCATATTGAACACTTCTATCTTCCATACTTAATACTTTTAAAGAATCAGGAAACTTATTATCAACATCATTAAGAATAATTTCCTCAGGCTTAGTAGTACTTTGTACCGCAATCATCTTCCCAGCTAAATCATCATAAGAAAAAATACTACTATTATTTGCTACCGCAATGACCTGTTTAGAATACATATATGGTCCAGCCCACTTATAGTCATCTTCTCTACCTTTCCATAGAAAAACAACCCCAGATACAATCTATCTCGCCACTCTCAACAAGCTCTTTCTTCTTTTCCCAATCAATATTAATAAAAGTAGCCTTATAACCAAGTCTTTTAAAAGCCTCTGTAGCGATATCCACATCAATACCAGTAGGATTACCATTATTATCAAAATATAAATGAGGTGGATAAGTATCCGAACCAATCAATATCTCAGGCAAATCACCAGTCTCTTCATTATTAGCGCAGCCAAACAAACTAAAAACCAATAAAAAAGGAAGCATATAGAACATTAACTTCTTCATGCTTCCAATTATATACTTTTTAGCCCTTAATCTTCTCAACGATATGCTTACTAGTTAAACCATAATAGTCTAACACTTCTAAAGCCTTACCACTTTGACCAAACTCATCATTTACACCAATTGGATATAAAGGAGTAGTGATACTTGTTTGAGCCTTTACCTCAGACACAGCCGAGAACAAACCACCAATAATGCTATGTTCTTCTAGTGTATAAGCCTTTTTATGCTTACCCAATTGTTCAATAATTGTATCCTTATCAATAGGCTTAATAGAACAAACATTAACAACAGTCGCATCCAATTCTTCTGCAGCCTTTAAAGCTTCTTCAACCATCAAGCCAGTAGCGAACAAGACGATATCCTTACCAGTTCTTACTACATCAGCCTTATTGAAGTCAAAGACTGTATTCTCGTTATATACATCCTCTGCTTTACCTCTTGGCATTCTTACGTAACATGGACCATCACTATAAGCTACATAATTAATTAAAGCCTTAGTTTGATATTGATCACAAGGCACAAACACACGCATATTAGGCAAACAACGCATGATGGCAATATCTTCAATAGCCTGGTGACTTGCACCATCTTCACCTACTGTTAAACCAGCATGAGTTGCACAAACTTTTACATTTAAATTTGGATAACAAATAGAATTTCTAATAATCTCAAAAGGTCTACCAGTCGCAAACACCGCAAAAGAAGACGCAAACGCAATCTTACCACTAGAAGCCAAACCAGCAGCCATACCCATCATATTACACTCTGCAATACCGGCATTAAAGTGTCTACTTGGATCAACCTTCTTAACCATTGCAGTCTTAGTAGAAGAAGACAAATCAGCATCTAATACAACTATATTCTTATCCTTTTCAGCAAGCTCCATTAAGCATTGACCATATATATTTCTAGGTTCCTGTGCCATTATTCACTTACCTCCAAATCCTTCTTAGCAATTAAATAATCATCTTCCTTAGGTGCCTTACCATGCCAACCAGCATTATTCTCCATATAAGAAACGCCCTTTCCTTTTACAGTATGAGCTACGATAACAGTTGGCTTACCCTCTACTCTATCCTTGAAACCATTTCTAATAGAATCAAAATCATTGCCATCGATTTCAACAGCATGAGCACCAAAAGCTAATGCCTTTTCTTTTAAAGGAAGTGGACCAATAACATCTTGTACATTACCATCAATTTGTAAACCATTATTATCAAAAATAATTACAAGATTATCTAACTTATAATGACACGCAGCCATTAAAGCTTCCCACACAATACCCTCTTCAGCTTCACCATCGCCAACAAGACAATAGATTGTATGATTATTGTTATCTAGCTTATTAGCAAGAGCCATACCAACAGCACAACTTACACCCTGTCCTAAAGAACCAGTAGACATATCAACTGCATCTAAGAAAGAAGTACTAGGATGACCCTGTAACTTAGAACCAAGTTTTCTAAAAGTTAATAAGTCTTCATCAATTAATTCCTTCTCTTTTAATACTGCATATAATGCAGGTGAACAGTGTCCCTTTGATAAGACAAAACGATCTCTATCTTTTGAAGAAACATTATCCTTATTAATATCCATCTCTTCAAAATATAAGTAAGTAATAATATCCGCACAACCCAAAGAACCTCCTGGGTGACCACTTTGTGCAGTATATACCATGTCAATGATATTCTTTCTAATATTATTGGCATGCCTTTGTAATTGAATGTTATCCATTTTCATCCTCCAAAAACATTGTAACATATGAGCCATTTTTTACTAATCCATTATTTATAATTCTTCACATATTACTTGTATTCTAACCTTTAATGCCATTTTTAATACCATATGTGCAAAATGTATTAAGTAATTAAGCAAATCAAATTAAAAAACGATCATGGTATTTGATTACTGTTTTATGACCGTTTTATTTAAATTTTCATCATATCTATTCTTATTCTTTGATTTTTTCAACAATATGTTTACTAGTTAAACCATATTTATCTAGTACATCACTTGCCTTACCGCTTTGACCAAAGACATCATTTACACCAATTGGATATAAAGGAGTAGTTATATCACTTTGAGCTTTTACTTCTGAAATAGCAGAGAATAGACCTCCGATGATATTGTGTTCTTCTAGTGCATAAGCTTTCTTATGTGAACTAAGCATTGATAAGATACCTTCCTTATCAATTGGTTTAATAGAACATACATTAACTATAGTTGCATCTACTTCTTCTGCAGCCTTTAGGGCTTCTTGTACCATTAGACCAGTAGCGAATAATACAATGTCTTTTCCTTTTCTTAAGACTGAGATTTTAGAGAAATCAAATTTTGTATTTTCATTATAAACATCATCAACTTTGCCTCTGCCCATTCTGATGTAACATGGGCCTTTTTCTGTAAGCACATGATCAAGTAGTGCTTTTGTTTCGTATTGGTCACATGGAACATATACTTTCATGTTTGGTAGTGCACGCATGATGGCAATATCTTCAATAGCCTGGTGACTTGCACCATCTTCACCTACTGATAAACCAGCATGAGTTGCACAAACTTTTACATTTAAATTTGGATAACAAATAGAATTTCTAATGATTTCAAAGGCTCTTCCTGCTAAGAAAATTGCGAATGATGAGGCGAATGCTATTTTACCGCTTTTCGCAAGACCTGCAGCCATACCCATCATATTACACTCTGCAATACCGGCATTGAAGTGTCTTTCAGGACATGCTTCCTTCGCAAGATTTGTTTTTGTTGATTTAGTTAAATCCGCATCAAGGACAACAACATCTTTGTTCTGTTTGATTATTTCTGCTAATTTTTCGCCATAAGCGTTTCTAGTTTCTTGTGCCATTGTTTAACTCCTTCATCGCTTGTTCATATTCTTCTTTATTAGGTGCCTTACCATGCCAACCAGCATTATTCTCCATATAAGAAACGCCCTTACCCTTAACAGTATGAGCTACGATAACAGTTGGCTTACCCTTTTCTCTATCCTTGAAACCATTTCTAATAGAATCAAAGTCATTTCCATTGATTTCAACAGTATGAGCACCAAAAGCTAATGCCTTTTCTTTTAAAGGAAGTGGACCAATAACATCTTGTACATTACCATCAATTTGTAAACCATTATTATCAAAAATAATTACAAGATTATCTAACTTATAATGACACGCAGCCATTAAAGCTTCCCACACAATACCCTCTTCAGCTTCACCATCGCCAACAAGACAATAGATTGTATGATTATTGTTATCTAGCTTATTAGCAAGAGCCATACCAACAGCACAACTTACACCCTGTCCTAAAGAACCAGTAGACATATCAACTGCATCTAAGAAAGAAGTACTAGGATGACCCTGTAACTTAGAACCAAGTTTTCTAAAAGTTAATAAGTCTTCATCAATTAATTCCTTCTCTTTTAATACTGCATATAATGCAGGTGAACAGTGTCCCTTTGATAAGACAAAACGATCTCTATCTTTTGAAGAAACATTATCCTTATTAATATCCATCTCTTCAAAATATAAGTAAGTAATAATATCCGCACAACCCAAAGAACCTCCTGGGTGACCACTTTGTGCAGTATATACCATGTCAATGATATTCTTTCTAATATTATTGGCATGAAATTGTAATTCTTTGTTTTCCATAACGTTCCTCCGAAAAACCTTATATAATCATTACTTTACTTATTTGTTATTTAACAGCTAATCTAATTTACTCTTCTAAAAAATTATTTCTAATCATTTTTTCAAAATCTTCTATTGTTGATTCGGTAAGTTTATTTACAAATTCAACATTTTTAAGCGATCTGATAATTCTTGAGATAATCTTAATATGCTCACTATCATCTAGAAACGCCAAATTCAATACTACATTAACATCTACAGTCTTCTCGTTATCCTCCATGCTATAGAACTTTACAGGATCCTTTAGGCGAAGTGCACAAATTGCCTGAGTTTTTACATGTTCCTTGTTAGTATGAGGTAAGGCTACTGGACATTGTTCAGTAAGTCCTGTTGGATATACTTTTTCCCTTTCAACACAGCTATCATAGAAATCATCTACTACACAATCGTTTTTTAATAGCACATCAGCTGTTTTCTGTAAGGCTTCTTCCCATGTTCTTGCATCCCCTTCTATTACAAAAATTTTAGTCATTTGCTTGCACCTTCCTAACTTTATTTATTTCTAATATCTATATAATCGATATTTACTCTCTTATTTTTAGACTTTATATAGTCAAATATTTCTTCAGTGTCACTATCCGAAAAAACATTGAGCATTCTTGTATATCTTTCATCCTTTTTTAGATAAAATCTAATCAAAATTTCCGGATTGTACTCTATTTTTCTTATATCTTTATAAGGTATTTTCTTAACAGATAACATACCACTATGAAACTCTAATTCATCATCTTTAAGAATCAATCTACAAGTTTTAAATTTTAGTACATGCAACATGGCGTAACCAAATAGAACCAAATAAAACAATAATTGTAGCGTTATACTGCTAAAAGTTTTTTGACCATAAATAATGAAAATAGCTAGAATCATTAATGCAGTAAATCCATCAAATAAATATCTTTTTTTAACATCTTCTCTTATATAAAATTTTTTCATAATAATAATTGAGAGGCTGAGTTATAGTTGCAGCCTCTAAACAACTTTTTAAATTACCAAACTTTTAAGAACTTTCCTAAAATACCAATCAATACAGTATCAAATTCTTCGATTTCGGCGCCACTAATAAGTGTAGAAGCATCATGGATAAATCCAACGTTTACACCTACTTGAGTAACAAGCGGAGCTAACCAGCTATCCATCAAAAATACATAGTAGCAAATAAATGCAGAACATAATACCGTCTTAAAGATATCGCCCTTTGAGTACATTGAAGCAGCGCAAGTGTAATAAATAAGAGCACCTAACGCAGCTAAAGGAAACATTTTAACTCCCGGCAAGAAAGATATTAAAATACAAATTGGAATCATAATAGCTGAGCATTCAATACCTACTGGATCACCCAAACTAATTGATTGGTCCATACCGATGTTGATTTCGTATTCATCACCAAGTCTCTTTTGGAAGAACTTTCTAGCAGCATTTGATACTGGTACAAGACCTTCCATTAGAAGAGCAACCATCTTAGGCATAATGATGATAGTAGCTGACAATGTAACTGAAATTGTTAACGCTGATACGATACTTTGTTTTGTTAGAACTGAAAGCAATATACCTATAACAAATGTAGTAACCGAAGTCTCACCTAAGGCACCAAACTTTTCATTTAGATAGTTTATATTAATATTAATCTTATTTAAACCAGGAATTTTTTCTACAATTTTACATACAGCCCAGCTAATAAGCCACATATAGTATGTATCAAAATTCATACATGAAGTGCCAGGTAAATTGTAATGTTCTTGCCAACGTTTTGCGGTCATATCTGCTAGTTTTAAACAAATAGTGAAAGTTAACAAACCAACTAATAGACCTATTACATATGCCGTTGTTTCGCTCATTCCAGCTAATAATAACACATAATATAGAACTGCAGAGCCTAGGAAGAAGTGGAAATAATCCCAAATATCAACATCCATTGTCTTTGTAAATCTTAATCTAATTAAGATATAGTTCCATACCAATGCGATAGGAACAAACAAGATAGCATGCGAAGTAGACCAAGCGATTGAACCAATGCCTTGCCAGCCTACATCTACTACAGTAAAACCAGCTCCCTCAAAAGATGAATAGTAATCAACAACTGGTTGAATGCCACCCATAAGTAAACTTAATACTAATTGAATTCCCAAGAAACCAGCTCCAATTCTTAAACCGTTTCTTAACGAATCAAAAGGTTTAATACCAAATACAATACCTAATATAGTAATGAAAAGTGGTAAAAATACTGACGCACCAGCATCCATGATGCCCTGTATCGCATCAACAATAATATTCATAATTTTCCTCTTTCTTTATTTTTTGTCTTTGTTTTTCTCTTCAGCATCCCTTAGTGCCTTCAAAATTTCTTCTCTTGTCTCATCTTCTCTAATACCAGTAATTACTCCAGTTACAGAATAAATTGGAATCCCAATATCCTCGTTGTAACGAGAAGATGTGAAACATACATCATACTCTTTTCCGATTGCTGGAAGGTTTATCAACATTGTTTTTGTAACCTTACAGTCAATTCCATTTTTCCTTGCTATTTCTAATATTTCCTGTTCTACATATGTGGAAGTCGCAATACCTCCACCACAGGCAACAACCGCTTTAACCATAAATATTGTCCTTTCTTAAGTTAATTAAATTTTATCAACGGCTTTTTTGTTTAAAAAGTGTACTTATCTTCAAATAAAGTGAAATAATTTGACAATACTATTGGCCATAATTATCCATGCCGCTTAATTCTCTGGCCACTTCTTCTTTAGGAAGTTCAGTTACATCTCCTAATAACTTAGCAAGCACATAAGTTTTTGCACCTTCTTCAAGATAAACCGCTGAGAATATAGCATCTGACAAACTTGGCCCATACGCAATAACGCCATGCCTTTTCATGATAACTGCCCTAGCATCATTTCCATATTCAACGCAAATTTTTCCCATGCCAATATCTGAAGAAGGAGTCCATGGAGCTACTACCACATCTCCTTGACAAGCATCAATTAACGTAACCATGCAAGCAGGCAATTTGTCTTGTACCATCCCTATTGCAGTAGCATATGGTTGGTGAGTATGAATTACCGCATTAACTTCTGGTTTATGTTGAAAGATATATACAATAGCACTAGAATCTGAAGATGGTTTTCTGTTTCCTTCAATTACCTTACAATTTTCATCTATTAACACGATATCTTCGTAAGTCATCTTGTCATATTCAATTGCAGAAGGAGTTACAAGAAATTTATTATCATCAACCCTTACCGCGACATTGCCACCAGCTAAAGACACTAGTTTGTATTCCTTCATTTTTAAACAAGCTTCTAGTATCTCTTTTTTTAAATCATCATACATAATTATTTATTCTCCGTACTTCTCTTTAAAAGCAGTTTTATCAGCGTAAACACCTCTTCCCATAACGCAAGCATAAATGTCAGGACACCTTTGTTTTAGTTCTTCATATAATTCAAAACTAATACCTCCATCAATCCATACTTTTTTATGGTATTTTTCAGCAATATCTTGTGCAAAATCAACCATTCTCATTTGAAATTTTTGTTCAGGATCTGATAAATAAGCAGTTAAAATCATGATTTGATCAGACATTTTGATTATTTCATCATTGTCTAATAAGAGATCTTCATCGCTCAAACTAACACCACAATTAATATTATTTTCCTTAAATAGTTTTACTATTCCCACTCTATCTTTAAGATGATTAGTTTGTACAAAAACAATATCTGGTTTAATCTCTTTTAGTTCCTCAATATATGTGTCTGGACGATATACTTCTAAATGAACAGAAATGTAAGCATCATCTGAAATTGATTTTATCCTCTTACACATTTTCATGCCAAAGCTAATATCGTTCACCACAACTCCATCCTCTACATCCAAATGAACTTGTCCACACGTTTCTACTGCAAACTTTACTTCTTCCCTCACATTAAGAATATTTGAAGAGGCTATCGATGGAGAAATAATCATTATAGGCCTTCTCTAAAAGCTTTAGCCTTATCCATCAAACGTTTAACCCTATTAACATCAGTTGGATTATAGAATTTGCCATCGACTTTTAATGAAGTTGCAACAACACATCCATCACAAATTTTCAAGGTATCAACAACTGTATCTTCATTGACACCATTACTTGCAAATACAGGTGTATCACATGATGATTCAATCTTTGCCAACATATTATTATCAATCGCGTTGCCGGCAGCTACACCATAAACTAGTAATGCGTCTGGATGCCAGTTATGATTGATTGACTTCACCATTTGTTCAACTGGTCTATGATCTAATGGCATACCACCTTCAGGAATGAAAGTAGCTAATGTTCTAACATTCTCGCACCCAACATCATATCTGTGTCTCTCCAATTCTCCTACATGGATATCAGTTAATCCATAATCTCCAACATAAGCTCCAAAGAAAGTTTCACGTACAAATTTAGCGCCAACTGCTGCAGCTAAATCAAATGTCTTGTATGGGTCTAGTGCAACATGCACGCCATATGGAACGGTGATTTCTTTCTTTAGTTCTCCAATAATATACGCCATGGTTGCGACAGTAACTGTTCTAACATTATCTACATAAGGAATACTAAATTCGTTGCAGAAAATAATCGCATCAATGCCACCATCTTGTAAAGCATGAAGATCCTTTCTAGCTCTTTCTAGCACTGCCTCTACTCCGCCATCCTTGTTGTACTTTGGATCGGTAGGCATTGCCATTAAATGAAGCATTCCAATAACAGGCTTTTCACAATTAAACGTATCTTTAATCCATTCTTTTGTCATGTTTTTTCCTCCTGACTACAATGTAAAATTATCTTCATTTACTTAAAAGTCTATGATTTTGCAAACAAAAGGAAACATTTTTACAAATAACCATTGTCAAAAAATTGCATATAATTTGAACAAAACTTTTAATTACCAATTTTATAGGAGAAGATATAATACTAATGAATTATGAATAAGTGCACATTTAATATTCTTAAAAAACTTATTAACAACAATGGTAAACCACTTATTATTAAAGATTTGATTGAAAAATACGATATTAGTTCAAGAACTTTCTACAACTATGTTCATGATATCAATTACTATCTTAAAACTAACAATATAAGTGGCGGTGTTTTAATTGAAAACGATACTTTAAAAGCTGATTTGGACACCATAACTTTTACCTATATTTCTAACCAAATGAATTCAATGAGTTTTGAAGATTATAAACTATCAAACGAGGAAAGAAGAAATTTAATAATTCTAATACTTCTTTCAAATAACGGTGCTGTTAAGAAACAATACTTTGAAGATGTCCTTCTTGTTAGTAGAACATCAATCATTAATGATTTGCACTATGTTAAATCATTCTTTTCTAAACACGAAATAACATTTAAAGAAAACACTCATCAAGGACTAGAAATTGTATGTGATGAAAAAAGTAGAAGACTAGCAACCATCGATCTTCTTTTAAATCAAGTATTTAATGACTTTGAGAACGGTCTTAACCCAATCGATCCTTGTACAGCTTTTATAAATGGCTATTTAAAATTAGACAAAACAATATTTGTATCAGAGACCGCAATAAAGAAATGTGAAGAAGAAACAAATGCTACTTTATCTGATTTTGATTATTACCGTTTATCTATGGTTCTTAGTTACATTATTTCAAGACTAAAATCTAGAAACCAATTGGTTAGAAACACAATAGATTCAAATAAAGATGGCACATTTATTTTTTCAGAACACATTTATTCAAACATTGAGAAGATAGTTGACTTCAACTATACAGAAATAAACTTTTTCTCCGAAATTATAAATAACTACAAATTATTAAGCTATTCTTTTAATAAAGAAACAAGTGGAGACGATTACTTTGTTCCTTTGGTTGTAAAAGATTTTCTAGAAACTTTATCCTTTTGCTTCAAAACAAATTTAATTGAAGACGAGAACTTAATCAGCTTTTTAAATGCTCATGTTAACTGTTATAGAAGAAGGGTCTTAGATGGCGAAACATTCAAGAACCCATTTTTATCTCAAATAATCTCAAGATACAAAGATTATTTCGAAATAATCAAAGAAAACATCTATATCCTAGAGAACAGTTTAAGTATTTCCTTTGATAATGATGAAATAGCATTGTTATTAATGCATGTTCTAGCTTCAATCGAAAGAAAAAACGATTCAGACTATATCCCTAGAGTTGTTGTTGTATGCGGTTCTGGTAACGCAACGAGCAATTATCTTGCTGCCTTAATCAGATCGAACTTTAAAGTAAATATCATTTCAGTTTCATCCCTTCACAATGCATTAACTTTTATAAAGAAAGATCATGTTGATTTAGTTATATCAACAATTCCTTGCTCCTTGCCTGATATTAATGTTGTCGTGGTTGATCCATATTTGAAAGACGATGATAAGAAGAACATTCAAGATGCTTTAAATTCAATCGCAAACAATACCGCACAAGTAGAATTTACTAATTTAGATATTATTGAAGATGAAATTAGCAATTATACAAAACAAATACCAAACCTAGAAACAATAATAAAACCCGATTTAATAAAATTAGATGTTAATGTCTCCAATTGGAAAGAAGCCATTATTGCCTCAGGTGAATTATTGCTTTGGGAAAAATGTATTACAGTTAATTATCTTCAACAAATGATTCAATTAGTTGATAAATATGGTCCGTATATCGTTATTGCAGACGGTGTTGCTTTTGCACATGCTTCGCCCTCACAAGGTTCCTTAAGAAATGGTATATCAATAGTAAGACTTAGCAATCCTGTTAAATTTGGAAAAGAAGAATTTGATCCAGTAAAAATTATTGTTGGCTGTTCAATTCTAGAATCACAAGAAAACTTAAATTCTTTATTACAAATTATGAAATTAATAAAGAGCCCTTCTTTTTATAAGACAGTTGACGCAGCTAAAGATAAAGATGAAATTCTAAAACTATTTATGGAAGGAAATAATAGAGATGAAGAAAATTAAAGCAGTAATTTTTGATATGGATGGTGTATTAATTGATAGTGAAACAATTGAAAAGAAAAACATGATAAAAAGTGCAGAAATGAATTCTCTTCCATTTGAAGATGAATTCTTTGAAATATTTTTAGGTTGCAACGATGAAATGTCATATAAGCTTTTATTAGAGAGATACAAAAATTCTAAAATTGTTGATAAATATTTAAGCGATTTAGAACAATTACAAGCTAAAGAATACAAGGAAGGTAATATCAAATTAAAACATGGCACAAGAGAAATTATTGATTATCTAAGAAACAACAACATTCCATATGCCTTGGCAACAGGTTCATCTTACAAGTATGTTGAATTAGATTTTCTACAAAATGGCTACGATAAAATACCTTTTGATTATATTGTTACAGGCGATAAAATCATCAACTCCAAACCAAATCCGGAAATCTTTATTAAGGCTGCCAATTTAATGAACATCAACATCAATGATTGTCTTATTGTTGAAGATTCACCCAAAGGTATTGAAGCTGCATATAGTTCGGGTGCACAATCATGCTTTGTACCAGATTTAGTAAAAGCCAACCAAAATATTCTATCTAAGGCTACATTCCATAAAAACAATTTATTGGAAGTAATTCAATTAATAGAAACATTAATTAGATGATATATCCTTATAGGTGTAATTTAATACCTAAAAAATCACCACACAGGTGCAAATCAACATCCAAAAAAGTACCTAAAAGGTGCAATTCACAATACTAAAAAATGTCTCACAGGTGCAAACCATGATAAAATAAGCCTATACAGGAGGACTATATGGATAGACTTGCTTTAAATGATTTAATTGAATGGAACAATAATAAATTCAGAAAACCATTAATTGTATGGGGAGCTAGACAGGTAGGTAAAACATACCTAATACTAGAATTATTTGCTAAACAGTATTACCCAGACAATTATTTATACATCGATTTTAAATACGAAGATGAAATCAGGGACTTTTGTTTCGAAACAGCTAATGCTCAAAAGATTATTGAATTCATATCTCTACAAAAAGATATTGATATAAACGAAAATACTCTTTTAATCTTTGATGAAGTTCAAGAATGTCCAAATATCATTTCTTCCCTTAAATATTTCTGTCAAAACTATAGAGAAATACCCGTTATCGCAACTGGATCTATGG
>CAKUTY010000017.1 GCA_934692455.1 uncultured Erysipelotrichaceae bacterium | reverse complement strand
GCCTTGGCAATTTCTCTATTTAAATCATTATCCTCAACAAGTAAAACTTTTTTACCCTTAATAGATACCTTAGTATTCTTAGTATTCTTAACAATCTCAGGAGCTATCTTAAAAGGAATCACAACTTCAAAGGTACTTCCTACACCTTTTTTAGAAGTAACCGAAATAGAACCCTTCATAAGCTCTACAAGTCCTTTGACAATAGACATGCCTAAACCAGTACCTAAACGATACTCATTAAAATTTTGATTCTCTTGGCTAAAAGGTTCAAAGATATGATCTAGATATTCCTTATCAATACCTAAACCATTATCTTTAACCTCAAATATATAAGTAATCAAATCATCCTTATGTCTTTTAACATTAACATTTAACTCAACAAAACCACCAGTTTTGTTATATTTAATCGCATTATCCACAAGATTCAATAGAATCTGTTTCATATGCAAAGAAGAACCATAAACATATGGATAAGTTAAACCATCCTTATAATTACAGATTAAATTAATCTTTAAAGACTCAGCCTTCAACTTAGAAATAGTCTCCACTTCATCAAGAACATCCCTTAAATCAAAAGGTTCCTCAATCAAAACAGCTCTTTGACTATCAAGCTTGCTTAACTCTAAAACATCATTCAACAAAGACAATAAATGATTAGCAGCTACCCTAGCCTTATCACGACTTCTTTGATTTAATTCGACGTCATCGGGATGATTGTCATTGATATCCAAAAGTCCAATAATGCCATTTAGTGGTGTTCTTAAATCGTGAGACATCTTGCTTAAATAAGAATCCTTAGAATCAAGAGCCTGCTTCAAATTATTTCTAACTGCCAAATCTCTAGTTAAGAAAAGTAACCAGCCACTTATCACAAGTGATAATATTTGAAATGGAAAGCCATAAAAGAATGTTTGAATAAGGGTACATACACTTGGTATAACTACATAACAAAGAGATGCATAATATTCATTTTTCACCATCTTATTCTTATTCTTCAATAAGAAATGTCCATAACAGAAAATACCTATAAAAGAAGTAATTTGAGATAAGATATATAAGTTTGTTCGATGATATACATTAAACTCATCAAAATAATAGATAATATCAAAGAATTGAGATGCTACCAGCATTATTAAAGAAATAATAATACAAATAAATACTACACAAAACACACGTCTTTGTTTCTTGTTTGGCTTAACATAATCAATCAAACACTTTCCAAACAACATCAACAAAGTATAGTTACATGCATAAACCAAGAATGTAGCTAATTTATTAATGATAAAGCCTATGTCCGTTGTTACTCCATCATAAAAATAGGTCATGCTGTCACTAATTAAAAGTAAAGCACCAAGAGAAACAACATTCATAATATCTCTATCGATTTCGTCTTTATTCTTTTGTAGGAAAAAGAAGGCACCCAACATTAACGAAACAAATGCCCCAAACAACTCAAAAGAAATAGCCATCGATTTAATATCTAACATAACATCAATTATAAACGAAAAATTATATAATATGTTATTTTTCGTATCATATAAACATTTTTATAACTAGTTACCTACTAAGTGCATCCTCATATAAACAATAATTGTCAATATAACTACCAGCATTCCAAACAATATAACCATTATCTAAAATACCCGCATCACTCAAACCATTAATTTGATCTAACAATTTCTCATTATCATAGACAACATAAGGTCTACTTATAGAATTATAACCTTGAATAAAAGTTCTCACTCTTGCCTTATTTAAAGTAATATCTTGCATATCTTTGGCATCCTTGCCCCAAGCCAACATTAGCTTATAAGGAACTTCCCAAACAACTTCTTCAATATTATAGGCATGGGTATTAAAATGATCAGGATAAGGCATCGGTGAAATAACATCCACCACACTTGAAATAGCTGGCCAATATTGTCCATAAGCCGTTACATAATTATTACTAGTCTCCCCAAAGACATCCGCTGAAACATAAGCGCCAACACCATGTAATTCATCAACTGCAAACATCAAAAATCTTTGAATAGCTTGTGACCTTGTCTCATCATATTTATTTTGTAAATCTAAAGCATTTAACTTATCAGCATAATAATCTATTTGTTCAGGAAAACGCACATAATCAAATTCTATTTCATTGAAACCTAATTTAGTTACAGCCTCTTTGGCAAGCTCTACATTATATTCCCATACTTCTCTTACAAAAGGACTAGGCCAATAAGACCCTCCATACATAAAAGGCTTACCATCATCAGTCAAATCTAAAATCGCATACTCAGGATGATCAATCATATAATTCTTATCCTTAAAAACAGTAATACGACCAACCATATAAATACCAGCCTCTTTTACCTTATCAAGTTGAGCCTTAAACTCATCCATAGTAAAAGTAGCTGCATCATAAGAAGAAATAGAACTTTCCTTCATAATATCTGACTTATAAGAAACAATATGAGCATCTCTAATATCAATCACAAAAGTATTTACAGCAGTTCTTTTAGCTAATTCGATATAATCTTCTATATCCTCCATTGCCTCTCTATTAATATATAAAGACTTACAAACATCAGGCATCACATTACCTTCTATTTGCACCTTTTCGTTGCCTATATAATCAAGTTCACTAGCACTACCTGCCCCATATGGATTATTTGTATCATTTGAAAAAGGATTAGATATATTCAATAATTCCTTATCACTTGTAAGATATTTACTTAATATATAACCACCATCAAACTGATAACGATCAACGCTACCATCATCTTTCAAAGGACTATGGCCAATAATGTTAACCTCTTCACCCCTCTTAATCAAACCAGCAAGTTTACTACCATCTTTGTCCTTGTAGACACTACAAGTACGATAAACATATAAAGACTTCTCAAGTACTGATGATTCTCTATCTAAAACTATATTATCTTTATAAACATAATAAACAGTGTCACCCAAATAAACCTTATGATATTCATTTCCATTAATTTCCTTAGTTTTATCAGACACTGAAACAAGTTGTCCGCGTATTAAATTAATCTCTTTATCATCTTCATCATAAACAAGGACATTACTTGTATCACTGGCCAAATAAGCATCAGATAGTTTCTCCTTATTTAAAAATCTATAAACCAAAACAGTGGTTAATAAGATAACTATCACCAACAATAATAAGTCAATTCTTTTCAATGTTTTCTTTTTCATATTTTCATAATAACAAACTTTTTACTTAAGCATAAAGAAAAGACTCTTTCGAGCCTAATCTAATTATTTCATGTCTTTTAAGAAAGCCTTATAAGCTAGATAAGCTTCATAGATATCTACCTTACTTGTAACTTCATAACAAGCATGCATATTTTGAACTGCAACACCTGCATCAATTACTTCAACATCCTTATTAGCTAAGATATAAGCGATAGTACCACCACCGCCTTGGTCAACCTTACCAAGTTCACTTGTTTGATAATTAACACCATTATCATCTAAAACCTTACGAATCTTAGCGATAAATTCAGGATTAGCATCATTACTGCCACCCTTACCTCTAGAACCAGTATACTTATTGAATACAATACCCTTACCGAATTCAGCATTATTTTGATTTGGAGAACTTACACTTGGGTAATTAGGATCATGAGCTGCACTAACATCACTAGACAACATCATTGAATTTCTTAAACATCTTCTGATATTTAATTCAGAATATTGACCACACTTATCCATTAATTCAGCTAAAGTATTCTCAAAAGCACTTGAATGCATACCAGTATTGCCTTGAGAACCAACTTCTTCCTTATCAGATAAGATGCAACAACTTGTTCTTTCAGGATTTTCTTCTTCAACAATAGCTCTTAAAGAAGTATAAGCACATACATTATCATCTTGGCCATAAGCCATAACCATGCTTCTGTCAAAGCCATAATCTCTTGCCTTACCAGCAGGAACTACTTCAATTTCTGCAGAAATGAAATCATCTTCTTCAATATCATACTTTTCTTTTAATAGATTTAAGATATTCTTCTTAACAAGTTCCTTCTCATCTTCCTCAGTAGTAGCTGGAATTGAACCAAATAAAACATTTAAATCTTCACCTTCTACTACATTAGAACCTGTCTTCTTCATTTGATCAGCAGCCAAATGAATTAACAAATCACTAACACCAACAACTGGATCGTCATCATTTTCACCAATCACGACCTTAACTAAGCTGCCATCTTTCTTACAAACAACACCGTGTAGTGCTAGAGGTTGAGCAACCCATTGATACTTCTTAATACCACCATAGTAGTGAGTATCTAATAATACTAGACCTGAATCTTCATATAAAGGATGTTGTTTTAAATCTAAACGAGGAGAATCAACATGGGCACCTAAGATATTTAAACCCTTAGCTAAATCTTCCTTACCAACTACAAATAAGAATAAAGACTTACCACGGTTATTGAAATAAACCTTATCACCAGCCTTTAATTCACTAACTGTATTCAAATCCTTGAAACCAGCCTTTTCAGCAATCTCAATAGAGTTATCTACTGTTTCCCTTTCTGTTTTTGATAAAGACATAAAATCAATATAGTCCTTACCGAAACTCATTACTGGATCTAAATTACCAGCATATTTCTTCCAAGCATTTTCCATATATATACCTTCTTTCACTAAGCAATATGATATAAAAAAAAGAGTTATCAATCAATAACTCCAATTCTTACAAATGGCGGTCACGATGGGAATCGAACCCACGATCTCCTCCGTGACAGGGAGGCATGTTAACCGCTACACCACGTGACCACTTAATGGAGCAGATGAAGGGAATTGAACCCTCGTGTCGACCTTGGCAAGGTCGCGTTCTACCATTGAACTACATCTGCATATATTCTGGCGAAGAAGGAGGGATTTGAACCCTCGCGCCGGAAATCCGACCTAAGGCCTTAGCAGGGCCTCCTCTTCGGCCTCTTGAGTACTTCTTCATCTCAACACTGTGTTGCCACTTATCAGTGCCTATTTAATATACCATATACTTTTTGCCTTTGGCAAGCATTTTTTATACTTTTTTAATTTTTTTGATATTTTCGCTTTCCTTATTCTCATTCATATTTTCCATATTATAATTTAGACATGCAAATAGGAAGATTTCAAAAGGTCAGTATCGACCAATTCAGAAAAGATACAAACAATAACGACAACACTATATACGAAGACATCATTCTACCAAAAAGAGCCACAACAGGTTCAGCTGGTTATGACTTTGTATGTCCCTTTGATATAACTGTTAAACCAGGTCAAAACATCAAAATACCTACAGGCATTCGTTGTCAAATGGAAGAAGGCTATGTCTTAAACATTTACCCAAGATCATCATTTGGCATCAAACACCAAATGTTTCTATCAAACACTGTTGGAATTATTGATAGTGACTACTACTATGCCAACAATCAAGGTCATATCATTATCTCTATTATTAATATGGGAGATGACGATATCATCATCAACAAAGGTGAACGCTTCGTTCAAGGAATCTTCTTAAAGTTTTATACCGTCCAAGAAGAAGAAATAAAGACAAGTAGACACGGAGGCTTTGGCTCAACCGGTAAATAATGCGCCCATAGCTCAACGGATAGAGCGTTTGACTCCGATTCAAAAGGCTGCAGGTTCAATTCCTGTTGGGCGCGCCAAGGAGATTTTATGTACACTTACACAGTTCAACACCATTCATATATATTAGACAAAGACATCAATATAAACGTATACGGCTCTAATGGCCAACCCATTCTAGCCTTCCCAACCCAAAACTCAAAAGCTGACAACTATGAAAGCTTTGGCTTAATTGATGAAATCGCTGACTATATCAACAATGAAAAGATTCAAGTATTTGTCGTTGACTCAATTGATGAAGAAACTTGGTCATCATATGGCGAAAAACAATTAAAAAGTAATAGACAGGAACAATTCTTCAACTTCATTATCAACGAAGTTCTTCCTATCATAAACAAAAAAGCTCCATGCAAGAAACTACCATTAACCTTTGGTTGTTCCTTAGGAGCTAATCATGCCACTATTTGTTTCTTAAGAAGACCTGATTTATTCTCAGGACTATTAGCTTTATCAGGCGTCTTTAATTCAAGATACTTCTATGGTGACTATTCAGATGGTAACCTATATAATAACTCACCCGAAGTCTTCTTACCGAACATGCCAAATAATCACCCATATATAAATACTTATAACCAAAAGAAAATAATCTTTTGTATAGGACAGGGTTCTTATGAAGACATGGGTATACCAACTTATAAATATCTAGAATATTTATTTAACACTAAAGGCATTAACGCCTGGTTTGATTATTGGGGAAGCGATGTCAGCCACGATTGGTATTGGTGGCACAAACAAATCAAATACTTCCTGCCATATCTTCTAGACTAACTTAAGCGCATCACTTAAATATTTATTAAGCTCTTCCTCGCTATCTAGGGTCGCTAAAAACATATAGTCACCCATAGCCCCAGAAAGAGCTTTTTCTACTCTCTCCTCTAGAACTATCTTACCTGGATACTTCTTTCTCAAGGCATCAATTGTAAATTTGTGCTTAAGTCCATCTCTTCTACCCACAAAAGCACAATAATGATGTGGACTATCATATTCATGAGTCAACTTATCAAAGGCAATCATATCCGCCCAAATCTTATAAACATCAACCCCATTTGCGTAATTCATCATTACAGGAGAAACACCACCACTAGGACGCATATTAACCTCTAGTGCTACAATATCACCCTTCTTACCCAAATATTGATCCTTATTTAAACAAAAGAATTCAAAATGGATGAAACGCGACTTAACCCCAAAAGTTCTTACAACAGCTCTACCCTTTTCTCTAACAACATCAGGAAGTTCTTTTCTAATATAGAAGGCTGAATCACTCAAATTATTCACAACCTCCAACAAAGAGAAAGTGGTCACATTACCTGTTTCAAACATTGGATCACCATGTGAATCAACAATCGCATCATAAGAAACAATTGTTCCATCAATATATTCTTCCATGATATACAAAGCATCACCCTTTGTATCCATGAAATTTTTTAAATCAGTTTCATTATTAATCTTATAAGTACCACAAGCACCAACACCATTATCTGGCTTGGCAATAACCGGATAACCTACCCAATTAATAAAATCCAAACACCCTTCATATGTTTCTACTAAATAATATCTAGCACAAGGAATACCAGCCAAAGCATACTTTTCCTTCATCTTAGATTTAAACTTCACATATTTCATATCATCATGATGAAAAGAAGTATTGATATTAAAATCATCTCTAAGCATCGCATCTTGTTCAAGCCAATATTCATTATTAGACTCTAAATAATCAATCTTGCCATATTTAAAAGAGAAAAAAGCTACCGCCTTAAACACACTCTCATAATTTTCTAATGAATCAACCTTATAATATTCATCCAAAGAAGCCTTAAGCTTAGGACTCAACATTTCATAACTACTATCACCGATGCCTAAAACTCTTAAGCCATTATTCTTTAATTCACGACAAAAATGATAATAATTACTTGGAAAATTAGGCGAAATAAACACAAAATTCTTCATTTATCTACCCTCCTTAAAAACATCTCAACAAAAACAGGAACTCGTTTTTCCCAACTAGCCTCATTATGTTCACCATCTTGAATAACATGAACATTTAAGTTAATTGGTCTACTCTTTAAAACATCAATACAATTCCAAAAGCTTTCCTTCGCTCTTTTAGCATACTTATTATTGCCAGCTTCCTTAGAACCATAATCCAAATAAATCACAGTATCATTTTTAATAGAAGCTCTCTTTGTAAGCCTAACAAGCTTGTCATTGGCAACCCACAAAGAAGGAGACAAACAAGCAGCACATCTAAATATATCATTATGTTCCATCAAAGCGTAATAAGAAACCAAGCCACCCATACTAGAACCACCAATAAAAGTATGTTCCCTATCACTTTTTACAGGATACTTACCATCAATATAAGACTTAAGATCACTTACTAACCACTTGATAAACCTCTTAGCCTCAGCCTTAATCAAACCATATTGATAATCCACAAAATCATATGGTGCATATTCAAATAATCTCTCATTATTCTTACCACGACTTGAATCAATAGCTACCACAATCAAATCAACATCATTTTTCACAAGATAATCATACATACCCCATGACTTACCATAAGTTGCATCCTCATCAAAAAAGACATTTTGACCATCCATCATATATAAAACAGGAAATGTGCCCTCTTTATCAGGCACATATACAGTTAAATATCTTTTTTCATCACGCAAACAATCAATTGTTATTTCTTTACGCTCAATCATACTCAAATCTCACAATCTTTAAACACTTAGGTGCTTTCTTAACAAACACCGTATTATCCCTATCAATCTCTATTTGATCAGAACCGTCGATTGATATATAAGCCTTATCACGATTATCTCTAATGGAATTAATCTTAAAACAAGCATCATCATTATAAATCTTATAAGTACTTCTTCTAAGTACTGGAGAAATTGGTGTCAAGATAAGTTTTCCTTCATCAATAACAGGTCCCCCAGCCGAATAAGAATAAGCAGTAGAACCAGTAGATGTAGCCACAATCAAACCATCCGCAAAATGCTCACAAGTATCACTTCCATCATCAACACTTAATTTAATTGGAACATTGATATTGGTCTTAAAAATAACCGCATCATTTAAAGCGATACGTTTATATCCAATTGAAGGAATAGAAACCTCTAAAACACTTCTCTCTTCAATATAAGTCTTGTTTCTTAAAACATCCAATTCATTCTTCTTAAGCGATGTTAAATAACCAAGGCCACCATAATTAATCCCAAACATACATAAATTATGTTTATAAACAAGTTCAACCACCTTAAGCATCGAACCATCACCGCCAAGTGTGACAACCACATCAAAAGAATTCATCTTTTCATCAAGACATTTATAAGCTGTATCTGTTTCAAGGGGATTAATAAAAACCTCAAAATCTTCAAAATATGAAGTAACGTCTTTAACAGCCTTATCTAAGTCACATAGATTAGGATTTGGAATCAATAAAACTCTATTCATCTTCAATCGCCTTAACTTGTTTGCGTCTATTATTCGCAAGACTAAATAAAATCAAAATTGGAATTAACTCTAAACGACCTGCCAACATATCAAAAATTAACACAATCTTAGAGAAATAATTAAAACAATTATAATTTGACATCGGACCAGCCAAACCAAAGGCAGGACCGATATTATTGAAACAAGCCGCTACAGCTGAAAAATTAGTTGAAAAATCCAAATTATTCAAACTTATTAAAAGTAAAGATATAAAGAATAAGAAAAAATAAATGGAAATATAAGAACGGATTGAATAAACCAAATCATTATTTAAAGCCTTACCCTCAAAGAAAACATGCTTAATCTTTCTTGGGAAAACATAATGATTAACAGTATTCTTTAAATCCTTCAACATAATCACGATCCTGCTTACCTTGATACCACCACCAGTAGAACCAGCACAAGCACCTATAAACATTAAAATTAATAAGATAGTCTTTGAAAATTCTGGCCAGGTATTAAAGTCATTTGAGGCAAAACCAGTTGTCGTAATAACGGAGCCAACATTAAAGAAAGCATGTTTAAGTGCTTCAAGGAAAGAATCAAAATAAGAAGTAATATTAAACGCAATCAATAAGACTGAAACGATAATAATCCCAAAATACCAACGAGCTTCCTCACACTTAAAGGCTGCCTTAAAATCTTTAATCAAGATATAGTAATAAACATTGAAGTTAACACCAAAGATAATCATAAAGATGGTAGTAACAAGCTGGGCACTAGTTGAATAAGACACAAAGGAATCATTCAAAATACCAAAACCACCAGTACCAGCAGTTGCCAAAGATAATACTATCGAATCAAATATTGACATCTTACACAATAATAAAGAGACAACCTGTAAAAGTGTTAAACCAGCATAAATGCCATATAAAATCTTAGCAGTATTAGACAGCTTAGAAACAAGTTTACCAACAGAAGGTCCTGGAGCTTCGGCTTTCATGATATACATGGCTCTCCCTTCAGTTCCTGGTAATATCGCAAGCGCAAATACCAACATTCCCATACCACCAATCCAGTGAGTAAATGAACGCCAAAATAAGGTTGCGTGAGTTAGTGCAGTTACATCATTCATAATAGTGGCACCAGTTGTGGTAAAACCAGATACTATCTCAAATAAGGCATCGACAAAGTTACTTGCCTCACCTAGTAGTAACAATGGAACAGCCCCAATCATACTCAAAACAAGCCAAGACAAGGCAACAAGGACAAAGCCTTCTTTCGCAAAAAAGACACCATTCTTGGGACGCTTAGAAATACTATATAAAGCTGGAAGACCAACGATTAAACCTGTTAAGAAATACGCTAAAAAGCCTCTTTCGTGATAAATAAGCGCAATTAAAGAAGTCAACATTAAAAATAGTGACTCGATGCCAATGCATAAACTTAGTGAATGTCTAATAAACGACTTATTCATGACTATTTCGCAATATCCTCGATTGTATTAAAGCCTTGATGAGTAGTAACCACAAGAACAGTATCACCAATTTCAATCTTATCTTTACCACTTGGCACAATGATTTGATTACCTCTAATAATCAAACAAATCAACAAATTATCTTTAGTCTTAAGTTCTTCTAGAGTAACTCCAATAGACTTAGTCTTCTCTCTAATCACAAAAGTAAGTGCCTCAGCCTTACCATTTAAAATACGGTGCATAGTCTCAACTTCATTCTCACCAGAATTAGCTAAAGCTCGGATGTAGGCAATAATACTATTAGCTGTAATATTCTTAGGTGAAACCAAGGCACCAACATCTAAATTATTTAAAACACCTTCATAGCTAATATGATTTACCTTAGTAATAACCTTGGCCTTACTAGCAGACTTAGCATATAAAGATAAAATAACATTTTCTTCGTCAATTCCTGTTAACGAACAGAAAGAATCACATTCTGGTAAACCTTCTTCAATAAGGATATTATCATCAGATGCGCAACCATTAATAATACTTGCATACGGAAGATTAATAGATAGATAATCGCATCTCTTTGGATCCATATCCATAATTGCTACATCGATATTAGATTTATGTAGGATAGAGGCTAAATAGAAGGCAATATCACTACCGCCAACGATGAAACAATTCTTAATAGGAGATTGATAAATGCCAATCTTGTCCAAAAACTTAGAAGCTACTGCAGGTGTTGCACAAACAGAAACCTTATCACCATCTAAAATTATAGTTTCACCATTTGGGATAATAGCTTCCTTATTTCTCTCAATACCTACAAACAAGATATCTTCACTATAGGTCTTCTTAATTTGAGCAAGACTCTTATCTACAAGTTTTTTATTACCATTAACCGCAAAAGAAATAAGTTCAACCTTACCTCTAATAAAAGAATCAACCTTTAAAGCACTAGGCCATCTAATCAAACGAGAAATTTCTCTAGCCGTAATCATTTCAGGATTGATAGTCATTGTTAGACCAAGTTCATCCTTGATATAACTTAATTCAGAACTATAGATTGGATTTCTAACTCTTGCGATAGTCTTTAAATCCTTATTTGCCTTCTTTGCGAATAGGCAACACAACATATTTATTTCATCAGCACTGGTTACCGCAATCAAAACATCTGCCGTCTCAATACCTGCTTCCTTTAAAATATTTAAACTAGCACCATTGCCAATCACTCCAATGACATCAAGAGAATTAGAAACATCCTCAACAAGTTCAGCATTCTCATCAATCAAGATAATATCGTGATTTTCTTTTACCAATTCTTCGGCGATGGTCTTACCAACCTTACCACAGCCTACAATAACGACCTTCATCAAAAAGCCCCTCCGTATTATCTATTCATTATATCCCTTATAAACATTTTCTTCACTATAGATAATATCAAGCTTTCTATCAAAGCAACCCTTTGGCACCTTTTCTACCTTGCAATTCTCATATGCCACACCAATTACAGGACAATCAACCTTTTCTAAGAAACGGTCATAGTAGCCTTTACCATATCCTATACGATACAAATTAGAATCAAAGCCCAAAATTGGACAAATAACTAAGTCAATATCATTAGTATCTACACCAATAGGTTCTTGTATGCCGTATTTATTAGGATAAAAGCCATTAAGAGGAACAACAGCCTTCATCTCATTGTCGCTTAAGCATACTGGATAACTAAAGACCTTATCTTCTTTTTCAAGTTCACTTAAATCTACTTCACTTCCAAAAGCCTTATAAATCATGACATTCTTAGCTTTCTTAAACTCTGAACTATTCTTGATCTTGTCAACTATAACTTTAGACTTATAGACAACTTCATCTCTACTTAAGCTATTAAGCTTCTCTTTACATCTTTTCCTTAATAACTTCTTATAAGCCAATAGTACTTCGCCACTTAAATATAAAGAACCACAGACTACAGTATCCTTATCAAATGCATATTCAATACCCGAATAGACATCATCAAAGACACAACACTTAATACCTTTTTCATCAATATATTCTTTTAAGATATTAGGTTCTATAGCACGAATACTATTAGGTTTGATACAAACAAATTCGGATGCATATGGAAGCATCAAATTGATCATCTCTTTATAATTTTTATCTTTTAAGATGCCTATCACAAAAGTATATTTGCCATCTAGGCTATCAGTCAAAGCCTTAACGCATTGGACATTATGGGCCCCATCAATCATGAATAGAGGCTTTTTAGATAGTACATACATTCTAGCCATCCATTCAGCCTTCTTGAAACCCAATTTAAGTGCATTATCATCTATACAAAAACCCTTATCATTTAAGATATTAACCGCATCTACTACGATACTGGCATTAAAGTGTTGATACTTACCATTTAAACCAAGTTCAATATCGCTATTTACTAAATTAAAGTTACACTTATATAATCTTGCATTTTTTCCTTTACATACAGTTTCATAAACAGGTATTACACACTCGGGACCATATACCAAAACATCACCATTCTCTTTAATGATACCCGCCTTCTCTAGTGCAATCTTTTCTAGTGTATCTCCAAGTATTTCAGTATGTTCCAAACCAATATTAGTAATAATAGAAAGGACGCTATTATTAATCACATTAGTCGCATCTAATCGGCCACCTAAGCCAACTTCAAGGACTACTACATCACACTTTTGTTCATAGAAATATAGAAAGGCAATACAGGTTAATATCTCAAAGAAAGTTAAATTGTAACCTGTATCTTCACTAACTTTTTTAACTTTTTTCGTTAACCTAACAAGATCAGTATCACTTATACATTTTCCATTAATTAAAAAACGCTCATTATATTCAATCAAATGGGGTGAAATGAAAGTGCCAACTTTATAGTTAGCCTCTTTTAAAACAGAAGACAACATCGCACATACTGAGCCCTTACCATTAGAACCGGCTACATGGATGATTTTTAGCTTATCTTGAACATTATCAAAATAAGGCATTACTTCCTTTAAATAATTCCCATTACCTTTTTTTGATTCAAGATAACTAATTGCGTCTATTTTCAACATACTTCATATACTTCCTTAAGAAGCACAAAGCTAGTGCCTCTACCACAAACATAACTGTTGAAGAATAAATACGAGTTATGAAAGTTGCTTTAAATGACAAGTTATACATAAGTGAAATAATCGTTGTGTTTATAAATAAGCTAATAATGAAACGATTAATCAAACAAGCTAAAATAATATTCTTATTACTTAAATCTTTCTTATAGAAGAAATAAGCATAAACAACAGCACACATGATGCTAGTTAAAGTTAATAGTGGATTATAAGGGCCAATTGGGAATAATAGGGCTCCAAGTAGGTCACCAAATAAAGCTACCATAATCGCACCATAGTATCCATAAAAGTAGGCACTCAAAACAATAGTTAAGAATGTAAAACTAATTTTGAAATTCATTGCTTTAATAGATACAAAGCGTGATAACACGATATTTAGCCCTATCATTAAGGCTAAAATAACTAAAGAACCAACACGTTTATTTTTCATCTAAAACCTCCAGCGAACGCGAGATAACACCGCGATTCCTCTTCGTCCTATATCAACGTTCCGTATACAGGCACTTAACGCGTTATCCCTACTCTTTCGTTCTTTGAGAAATTATATAATAAATCCTTGCTTTTTAAAATTATTTGCTATATCATTAATAAGCAATCCGGGCGTGGCGAAATTGGCAGACGCGCTAGACTTAGGATCTAGTGGGTGACCGTGGGGGTTCGAGTCCCTTCGCCCGGACCATTTTGTTTCTTAAACGTAGTTTATAATAACTACGTTTTTTATTTGTTAGATTTAACAGAATAAGTTATCATTAGATAGCATAATAAAGGAAAAATAGAAATGTTATTAACTATTGATTTAGGAAATACTAGCCTTAAGCTAGCTATCTTCCATGAAGACAAAAAATTATTTTATGGCCTATATGAGTCAAAACAAGATGATTATGGAGCTTTAATCAAAAACTTCTTATACAGAAACAATCTAAGCGAAAACATGCTAGAAGACTGTATCATCTCATCTGTTGTACCTGCATCAAGTGAACTATTATTAAATGATGTTAGAAGAATCTTAAACAAGGAGCCAATCTTCATTGACCCTTTAAGACCTCTAGGTATCAAAGTAGATACTCCTCATCCAGAAGAAGTAGGTAGTGATTTACTTGTAATGTGTGCCTATGCTTATGATGTATATAAGACAGAACTGTTTGTAGTATCTCTTGGTACCGCAACAGTAATCAGCCATGTTAGTGCTGATGGCGAATTCAAACATTGTATCATCGCTCCAGGATATGGTAAGGTAGCAGCATCTTTATATGATAATGCAGCTAAACTGCCAGAACTTAAAACCCAAAGAACAACAAGTTTTTTAGCTAACAACACAAAAGATGCGATGAATGTTGGCTTGTATCTTGGCTATATCGGTTCACTTCGTTATCTATTTGCAGGATTGAAGGGTGAACTAAAGGTTACACCTAAGATTATTGCCTGTGGTGGTTATGGTAAAGATATCGTCAATGATATTAAGGAAATTGAATATTATGATCCTGATATGGTAACAACAGGTCTTAATCACTTATATACGAGGTATTTAAAACATGAGAATAATCTTGGCTAGTGGCTCTCCTAGAAGAAAAGAACTTTTAAGTACTCTAATCAAGGACTTTGAAATAATTGTCTCTGATTTTGAAGAAACAATCGATTCAAGTAAACCATTAGAAGAAGAAATTAAAAGACTTGCCTATGGTAAAGCGAAGTCGGTTTTTACAAACAACCTAGACGCGCTAGTAATTGGTTCTGATACCATCGTAACCATCGATAATAAAGTATTAGGTAAACCAAAGACTTATGAACATGCCAAGGAAATGTTAAAAGAATTATCAGGTAAGAAACATAAGGTTATCACTGGTGTTTGTATCTATACTAAAGATAAGGTTGATACTTTCGCTGTAGTTTCTGATGTTTATTTTGATGAATTAACTGATAAAGAAATAGAAGATTATGTCTTAACTAAAGAACCTTTAGATAAGGCAGGAGCCTATGCCATCCAAGGACTAGGTAGCAAGTTTATTAATAGAATCGATGGTGACTATTATGCCATCATGGGACTACCTGTTAATGAACTTTATAAGCACTTAAAACAGTATAATTTGACTTCTATATAATTATTTGTTTAAATAAAACGGCCGAAACAAAAGTTTCTCACTTTGTGCCAGCATAAGAAATCTCAAAGTGTCTTTTAAGAAAAGGAGATTTAGATGACTAACACAAACAAGATGGCAACTATGCCTATGAACAAACTTTTATTTAACATGAGCCTACCAATTGTAATCTCAATGGTAGCTAGTGCCCTATATAACATAATAGATAGTGTCTTCGTATCACATTATTCTAAAACAGCATTCGATGCTGTTTCTTTATGTTACCCAATTCAACAAATATTAGTTGCCGTAGCTGTTGGAACTGCCCTAAGTATACAAGCACTACTAGCTAGATCACTAGGCGAAAACAATAAAGATAAGGCTCAACAAGTTTTATGCCATGGTCTATTAATGTCAGCTATTCATTCATTATTGTTTCTAGTAGCAGGACTATTCTTTGCGGAAAAGTTCATGATGTTTTTTACAAGTGATGCTGAATTAATAGCTCAAGGTGCTATTTATTTTAGAATATGCACTATCTTTGGCTTTGGCATCAATATTCAGATTGCCTTTGAAAGAGTCATGCAGGCAACAGGTAATGCTATCTATAATCTATATATTCAAGCTGTAGGTGCCATTATTAACTGTATCCTAGATCCAATCTTAATCTTTGGTTTAATTGGTGAACCTATGGGCATTAAGGGTGCTGCAATCGCTACTGTAGTTGGTCAAATGGTTGCGATGGCTATTGGCATTATCCTAACTATTTATAAAGTTAAGGAAGTAAATCTTTCATTTAAAAACTTTAAATTTGATAAAGAATTATTTAAACAAATGTATGAAATTGCCATACCAGCTATTTGTATGAGCTCTATTATGTCAATCGCTACTGTTTTTATTAATAAAATCTTATCAGCCTATTCACCATCTGCTACTACAGCCTTTGGTGTATATTTCAAGTTATATCAATTCTTATGTATGGCCATCAATGGTATTTCTAATGCTGTTATCGCCATCATCAGCTTTAATTATGGAGCTAGATTAAAGAACAGAATTAGAGAATGTATTAAGCTAACATTAATCTCATCATCAGTAATTATGTTGATTGGCATGCTTGTATTCTTACTATTCCCAAATACTCTATTATCAATGTTTAATCCCGATCAAGAGATGCATGATATTGCCATTGTAGCCATGCGTATATGCTCATTATCATTTATTGGCTCAGCTATTAATATTCAAGTTTGTTCCTTCCTACAGGCATTAGATGGAAGTAAACAATCATTATTCTTATCATTATTAAGACAACTAATAATTCTTATTCCGCTTGCATATCTTCTTTCACTAACAAAAGGTTTAAACGCCTTATGGTGGTCATTCCCAATAAGTGAAACATTGGTTGCCTTATTAAGCTTTAGACTATTAATGCAAATAAATCATAAGATAGATAATATTTAAAAAAATAATGACATATGCCATTATTTTTTTAAATCAATAATCATTCGTATCATCATCTTCTTTAACATATTCTAATATATCGCCAGGTTGACAATTAAGAGCTTCACAAATAGCTTCTAAAGTCGAAAAACGAATAGCTGATATTTTACCAGTCTTCATCTTAGAAAGATTAACATTACTG
>CAKUTY010000016.1 GCA_934692455.1 uncultured Erysipelotrichaceae bacterium | reverse complement strand
AAGCTTTCTTTTTAATCTCACAATAGATTTGCTCATCGCCATAGCTTCTAAGTCTTAATTTCTCTTTGTATAGTGGTTTATCCAAAGATCTAAGTATTAACTTATAATCGCTTGTGTCGTAGTACAAATTAGATATATTACTATGAGGATATGCATCTTCTTCCATATGTGATAAAAGACTTGGCAATATATTGTTTAATTGTTTTTGACTAATAAGATATTTAATCTCTTTTCTTTTGAATGTTGTTTGGTATATGTTTGCCTCCTTCTATACCTTAAATTATCCATAGAGTTCTTAAAGAAAACTGAAAAGTGAAACAAAAATTCTTTAAGGTTTCTTTAAGAAAATATGTATAAAATGTTACTTAATAAAAGGAGGCGTTATGAATATTCTAATAGTAGAAGATGAAATAGCTTTGGCTGAAGCTATTGATCATATATTAAATAAAGAAGGATACGTTTGTGATATTGCCGGTGATGGCCAATTGGCCCTTGATTATATTTATGCAGGTTCTTATGATCTAATCTTATTGGATATTATGCTTCCAAGACTAGATGGTATAAGTGTCTTAAGACAAATAAGAAGTGAGAATATTGAGATACCTGTTTTAATGTTGACCGCAAAAAGCAGTGTGGCTGATAAAGTAAATGGTTTAAATACTGGTGCTGATGATTATTTGACTAAGCCGTTTGATAAGGAAGAATTAGTAGCTAGGGTAAGAGCCCTAACGCGTCGTAAGGGTAATCTAATATTCAATGAGATTGTATATGAGGATTTAATATTAGATTTAAATAGTATTTGTCTAAGATGTAAAGACAGGGAAGTTGGTTTAAGCTCTAAGGAGTTTGAAATAGCTAGAATCATGTTGAGTGAACCTAAGATGACTTTTTCTAAAGACTTATTAATAAGTAGAGCTTGGGGCTTTGATAGCGAAGTTAGCGATAATAATGTTGAAGCTTATGTTTCTTTTTTAAGAAAGAAATTAAAGTATTTAGGTTCTAAGCTTACTATTAAAAATATTCAAAAGATTGGATATCGATTGGAGGTCTTATCATGAAAACATATCGTAGACGTTTTATTGAACTAAATATGTTGATGGTAGGTGTTGTTTTGACCATTGTGTTTGTTGTTGTTGGAGTTTATATGACAAATACTTACTACAATGACTTGCGTATGACGATGGAACAGGTATTAACTCCGCTTGTTCGTTTTGATAAGCCGATGGAAAATAGGCCTGTTAGAAAAGATGATAATAAGGAGAATATTCTTACTGTCTTCTACAATGTGGATAGTGGTGAATATGATGTACTTTCTTTTAATAACTTATATACTAATAAAAATCTTGAGGATATATTAAAAGAAATTGTTTCAAGTGAAAAGGACTTTGGTACTTTAAAAGAATATGGTCTTATTTATTATAAGAACTTTGGTAATCCCTATAGGATAGCTATTGTCTCGTGTGATTATATAAATGTTTCAATTATTAGACTTGTAATAGTTTTGTTTGGTATATGGGCTATGGCTATGTTGTTATTCTTAATTATAAGTATTAAGTTTTCAAAGTATGCATCTAAACCGATGGAAAGGGCGATTGAAAGGGAAAAACAATTTGTGGCAGATGCTTCTCATGATTTAAAAACACCTTTGTCGATTATTTTAGCTAATAATGCGATATTGTTGGAGAATCCTGATCCTGATACTAAACATTGGCTTGATAGTAATCAAATAGCAGCTAAAAGGATGCAAGAATTGATTAATCAAATGTTAACTTTATCCAGTGCTGATAAAAGAATCGAATTTAGTGAGATAGATTTGAGTAATCTAGCTTATAAGGTTAGCTTAGAATTTGAATCATTGGCTTATGAGAAAGGCATTGAGTTAGATACTGACATTGTTGATGATTGTAAACTTGTTAGTAACGAAGAATATGTGACTAAGATAATAAGTGGCTTACTAGAGAATGCGATAAAGTATGAGCCTAAAAAGGGCAGGGTTTTATTGAAAATAGATAAGAATCAATTATCAGTTCAAAACTTTGGAAGCCATATTGAAAAAGAAGATATAGATCATATTTTTGATAGATTTTATCGTAGTGACAAGAGCAGACAAAATAATGGTAAGAGTTTTGGACTAGGGCTTTCAATTACCAAGGAAATGGTTGATAAGCTCAATGGTGAAATTAAAGTAGTAAGTGATAAGGAAGACGGTACTGTTTTCTTTGTGAAATTTCATTAAAAATGTTCAAAAATAGTTGATTTAGACACTAATTTTTAAAAAATTAGTGTTTTTTTAATCTTTTTTTCAATTTAGGGTAGGAATTTTTAGGTTTCACGGCAATAACGAAGTGTAGAAACATAGAAAGGAGAAAAAATGAGAGCATTTTTTGAAGAGTACGGTTTCATTATTCTATCTGCAATCGTTATTATTGCGCTAATCGCAATCTCTAACACACTTAAAGGTGATGTTCAAGCTAATATCTTAGATATTATGAAGGCCTTTAAGATGTATTTAGTTGAAAACCAAAAATTAATTGTTAAGTAAAGGAGGATATGAAGGATGGCTTTAGAAGTAAATGAGGGCTTGTTTAAAGACTTGTGGCCTTATATTATCAATGATAGTGTTACGGATTTAAAGTGGAATGGTCAAGATTTATGGATAACTGATTTACAAAAAGGAAGATATCAAAGCGATTTAAAGTTAGATGGAGACTGGCTTAGAATTTTCACTAATTTGGTTGCGAATTCGGTAAATGAAAACTTTAATATGTCTAAACCTTCTTTAAAGGCGGAGACGAAAGAACTCAGAATCCAGGCCATGCACAATAGCGTATCTGGTGATAATAATATTTGTTTAGCCATCCGAAAGACTCCGAGTTGTGCAAGACTATTACAACAGGATTTGGTTGAAAATGGCTATGCCAACGACTTTATTGTCAAACTCTTACCCTGTCTTATGAGAGCCAGATTATCAGGGGTAATAACAGGAGATGTTGGCGCTGGCAAAACAGAATTGGAAAAATATCTATGTTATTTCATTCCTGATAATGATCCAATCGTTACAGTTGAAGATACTTTGGAGATGAAGTTAAAGACTATATATCCTAATAAGGATATTTATTCTCTTAAAGTTAGCGATGAATATACAAACGAACAAGCCATAAGAGATGCCTTAAGATTGAACACAAAATGGCTGATAATTTCTGAAAGTAGAGGAAGGGAAATCTTAAGAATAATAGAAGGGGCTAGTTCTGGTTGCGTGGCATTGACTTCAATTCATGCGGAGAATGTATGGGAAATCCCGGATCGTATCTTGAATATGGCTGGGGATAACGCTAGGGCAGGGTTAGAGAATGATATTTATACTTTCTTTGATTATGCTATTAAAGTTAAGGCTACTTTTTCGCCAGATGGTGTTAAACGTAGTATTGATCAAATATGTTTCTTTGATCGTAATGGCAAGAAGAATGTGATTAAAAATATCGTAAGAGATGGTCAGGCACTAAAGACGATGTTGCCTGAGCGTGTTTATAGAAAGTTTTATCAAAATAATGAGAGGGATTTTTTAGAAACTTATATAAAGTTTTTAAAGGGTGATAAAAATGAATTTAATTAAAAATTATAGTATTAAGAACATAAAAACACAGATTAATAAGTATGGTTATTCTTATTCGACTAAAGATTTTCTTATTGAGGTCGTATTAATTTTAACAACGATCTTTACCATCGCTTGTTTATCAAGACTTCAATTATCCTATATATTAGTACTGATTCTTATCACCTTAATTTTAATCCCTTTTATGATTAAAGCTTGGTTCTATCAATCGTATAGTATTGAAAGATTTGAGATGTTAAGTGATTATTTGAGTAATGTGATTCCAATATTTACTCAAAAGACAAAGATACGTTTTACACTTGGCGAATTATTTTCGTTGACTTCTGGTGCAATGAGGGATGCTGTTAAAAGGGCGATAGACTATTTGGATAATACGAATAATGATCCTGATATATTTGAGAATTCATTGAAGATTATTGAAAAAGAATTCCCTAATTCAAGAGTCAAGTCCGTTCACAAGATTATGTTAAGTATTGAATCAAGTAACTCAGTATCATTCTCTAGTGTTTGTGAGAACATGTATATAGATATTGAAAATTGGCTGAAACGTGTGTTTACGTTTCAAAAGGAACTGAAGAATCGAAGAATTAAATTGTTAATCTTATGTGGTACTACTTTGTTGATGAATTGTGTCTTTGTCTATATTTATGTTTCAAATGAATACTTTAATGGTTTTACACATTCACCTATTTATCAAATATCGACACTAGTATTTATCGCATCAATTTTGATTACGATGACAATTGTATTAACTAAGCTTAATGGTGAATGGCTGATTGAGGATTTGAATTATTCTAGGGATGAGAAACTTAAAGAAGAATATCTTGCGTTTAAAGAAGGCAAAAAGAAATTGAATGTTATTGATGTTACCTTGTTTATATTGTGTATGGTTTCTACAGCCTATGTATATTTAAACTTTAACATTCAATATGCTTTCTTGCCATTTATGTTGGGGATAGTGGTTCTTTTTAAGAAAACATTTAAATATAAAAAAATATATAAAGAGCTTACTAAAGCTTTGACAATTGAATTTCCTATTTGGTTAAGAGAAATATCTCTTACTTTAAATAGTTTAACGGTCTTGAATGCGATTGAGAATTCTCAAAATATGGCTTCTTATCCTTTAAGAACTGAGATAAAAGATTTTTTACAAAAGGCTAAAAAAGACCCTACTTCGATTAAACCTTATGGTGAATTCTTAAGTGATTTTGATTTAGAGGATGCTAGGTCTAGTATGAAAGTCTTGTATGCGATATCTAATGTTGGTAAGGATGAAATTAAGGATCGTGTTTCTAACTTAATTGATCGAAATCAACAAATGTTGGATAAGGCTGAGCGTCTTAAGAACGAGGATTCTATTGGAGCTATAGAGGCTATTGGCTATCTTCCCATTGCACTATTTTCGATTGAAATGTTGGTGTCAATGTTTGCAATGTTTGCTTATATGATGAGTGCTATTGGGAGTAATGTTAACATATGAAAGTTCTAGTCAGAGCTATGAGTTTAACGGTTATTGGACTTTGTGTGTGTCTAATACTCATGCATCTTCTCGACTACAATGTACGCTTAGATGAGCTCAATAAGGCAAGTCATTTGGCTATGGCTAATACTCAAATTGTTATGCAAGAGAATATTGAGGATATTTACTATAATACTAACAATTCAAGGATGAAAATTGGTTCCAATGAAGAATATTTAAAATTATTTAAAGATAATTTTATGATCTTGGTTAACAGTGATGGAACCTATTCAATTAGTGGTTATAGTGATGTTTATAAAGGCTTGTTATGCGTAATTATTTCTCATGAGTATAAGAATTTTTTAGGCCAAGATAAAACAATTACGAAGAAGATGATTAATGTGATAGATGTGGTGTGTGATAATGGCTAGAATATTAAAAATATTGTTGATAAGCATCTTATGTTTAATTGTTATTCCCCTTAATATAAAAGCTGAAAATATTTTGTCTGGTTATAGCGAGTGGAGTGAAAAACCAACAGGTAGTCCTAATGAAGTATCGGCCATTCAATATGGGCACAAATTGCCTATTGAATGGTCACCATTATCTACTGAAAATCCTTCTTCTTTTACTAAGGACTATAAAGTAATAGGACAGGATATTAAGCACTATGCGTTTGATGGGACTAACAGAGTTTGGAGTGATGTTAATGCTAAAAGTTTATATACTTGGGACTTTGGTTATAAGGCTAATGTTACTTATGCGTATATAGATGTAGATACTTATCGTGGTGGTTATGATGATAATTATCAAGCGCCACCTATGCAGCTATATTGTGATGGAAGAAAGATTGGCTCTGTTGGTACACATGACGTACTTAAAAACTGGGCACCTTCTTTGAATCATTCTTGTCGTTATATGGAATTAAAAATGTCTGATAGTTCCGGTGGCGGTCGTAATCGAACGATGATTGTAGGAACTTGGATTACTACTACGGCTACGTTTTATTCTTATGTTACTAAGTGGAGTGAACCAACTGATTGGCGCTTTGAAAAGCCTTATAAGCGTATATATGGAGAAAATCCTGAAATTCCAGTTGAAAGAACTGTCTATAGTCATCCTTTGAATTATCGAATTAATTACGATTTAGATGGTGGTACTTTTGTGGGTAATCCTGTATACACATATACCGTCTTTGATGAGGTAATACTTCCTGGTGCGAATAAAACCGGTTATGATTTTCTTGGCTTTGTCAACAGCAAGGGGAATATAGTAAGCAAAATTGAAAAAGGAACTTATGGAGATATTAGCTTAAAGGCTACATATAAGAGAAAACCTCCAACTTTGTATATCTCATACACGTACTTTGATAAAGAAGATAAAAATTTACCTATTAGGGAATTAATTGAAAGAGTTAATGGTAGCGCAAGAGATGAATTAGATGGGGATATTAGTGATGATATAAAGATTGAGAAGATTGTCTATAATGCCAACTATACTGTTAATAATCCTAATAGTTTAGATTTATCAAATGCAGGCTATATCGATGTTACTTTTTATGTCTTGAATTCAGGAAATATAAGAGCAGAAATAACTAGAAGATTTTATATTTTAGATAAGGGCCAAGAAATAGAAAATTATGATCCGGGATTAAAAATATATTCACGCTATATTTCAGAAGAATTTAAAGATAGCTTAGATAACAATTCAATTTGGAGGACTAAAGAATATGTGGATGTTTTGTTCAATGCCTATAGGAAGTGATTATGCGTAGATTATTTAATGAACTAGGCTTAAGTGTGTTAGCGGCTACTTGTAGTATTATTGTCATCGATATTTTTATGACAAAATTAGATATAAGTGATTTCTTTATTCTTTGGCTAAAGAGGTTAATGTCATGAGGATTTTATTTGATGAATATGCAGAAGCGATCTTTACAGCTTTTATTTCCATTATTGTGTTTTCGGTCTTTATATCTTCACTTTTAAGTGACCTAATTGGTATGAATATGGACTTTGTTGATGAATCACTTAAACCTGTTTATATAGAGAGTGAAATAAGTCCGGTAGCAATAGCATCATTTAATGGTAAAGATTTATTAGTACAAATAAATGAAAAATTGGAATATAAAGATAGGGTAGAGGCTTATAACTCAAAAGGTGAGGATATTAAAGACTATATTACGGTAATTGGATTCGATAGTAGTGAAGTTGGCGAGAAGGAAATAACTTATCAATTAAATTACAATGGTGAGACAAAAGCCATTAAGGCTAAACTAATTGTTGTCGATGAAAGGGAAAAAGCGAGTGAATGAAAAACATTTTTGAATATATGACCACGATGATTATTACGATGATACTAGTCTTTGTCTTTACAAGTATTATTTCAATTGGTTCTCAAATGATGAATGCCAGACTAATTCATAGTGCTGGTATCGAGAAATTTGAATCATCATATTATACTTATAACTTGAATGATTTGATCAATCATGAAGAGCTTAAGAATTGGTCCTTTGATTGTAAAGAACTTTCGTCTGTAAAAAGTAGGAGAGATTTCTTAATTACTTTAAATTACCAAATCAACTTACCTTTATTTAACAGAAAGATAAATGGCCAATTTAAAGGGTATGCAAAATGAGGGAACTTATTGATGAATATTTATCAACTGTACTTGATATAGTGATAATGTCGATATTTGTTGAGCTAATGTTGATGGTGACTAAGATGTTTTTAACAATTTAGTGTATAATTGTGGTGTTACGATAGACAGAGTAATTGTTTAATAAATTATAGAGAACCTTTGTTTGGTGTAAAAAGGCATTTGGTAAACAATGAAGATGGGTCTTAAACATTTGGTTCGATATGTAGGGTCAAACGTATGCTTGCGTTAAAAGCTTAAGTTAGAAGTAAGGTGGTACCGCGCATGTTGCGCCCTTGTGTCACCTTTTTTATTTTATTGGAGGAATTTTTGTGGGAAAGAATACTTATTACATTACAACGCCAATTTATTATCCAAGTGATAATTTCCACATTGGACACTGTTATACAACAGTAATTGCCGATGCACTAGCTCGTTATAAGAGACTTAAAGGCTATGATGTTTTCTTTTTAACTGGTTCAGATGAACATGGTCAAAAGATTGAAGAAAGAGCTAAGAAAAAGGGTTGCACACCTAAGGAGTTTGTTGATCCAATCATCGATAATGCCAAGGATTTATGGAAGTCTTTAGACATTTCATACAACAAATTTATTAGAACAACCGATTCTGAACATGTTGAGTGTGTTCAAAAAGTATTTAAACAGCTATATGACCAAGGTGATATCTATAAGGGAACTTATGAGGGCTGGTATTGTACACCTTGTGAGTCTTTCTGGACTGAGTCTCAATTAAAGGATGGCAAGTGTCCTGATTGTGGTAGAGAAGTTAAGTTAACTAAAGAAAATGCTTATTTCTTAAAGCTATCTAAGTATCAAAAACAATTAGAAGAATACCTAGAGGGTCATAAAGACTTGATGCAGCCAGTTACTAGATATAACGAAATGTATAACAATTTCTTAAAGCCAGGACTAAAGGACTTATGTGTATCTAGATCTTCTGTTAAGTGGGGTATTCCTGTAACATTTGATCCTGAACAAACAGTTTATGTTTGGGTTGATGCCTTGACCAACTATATTAGTGCTTTAGGTTATAAGTCTGATGATGAGTCTTTATTTGAAAAATATTGGCCAGCTGATTTACATTTGGTTGGTAAGGAAATTTTTAGATTCCATACAATCATTTGGCCTATTATGTTGATTGCCTTAGGCTTACCTTTGCCTAAGAAGGTATATGGCCATGGTTGGTTGACTATGGGCGGTGATAAGATTAGTAAGTCTAAGGGTAACTTTAAGGATCCACGTTTATTTATCGAAGACTATGGTGTAGATACTATTAGATATTTCTTATTAAGTGAAGTACCATTTGGTTCTGATGGTAATTTCTCGGAATTGTTAATGGTTGAAAGACGTAATAGTGACTTATGCAATGTTTTGGGTAATCTAGTAAATCGTACTATTTCAATGGCTAATAAATACTTTGGTGGTAAGGTATCTAAGATTTCTAATATTACCGAATTAGATAATGAAGTAATTAATTATCTAAATAGTATGGATAAGGATGTTGATGAGAAGTTAGAAAGTTTAAATGCACCAGCGGCATTGGCTGATATTTTTTCTAGATTAAATCGTTTAAATAAGTATATTGATGAAACTGAGCCTTGGAAGTTGGCTAAGCTTGAAGAAAAGTCTCGTTTAAATGATGTTTTATATGTGATCTTGGATGGTATTAGACTATGTGCAATTGAATTAGAAGCCTTTATTCCAGCTACTTCTAAGAAGATTTATGAACAAATTAATGTGAATGATGCATCATTTGAAAATAATACAATTGGTTATGTTGAAAGTTATCAAGTTACTGAAAAGCCTGAAATTTTATTCGCAAGAATTGATGAAAAGGAATTAAAGGAAAAGCTTGAGGCAAAGGAAATTGAACATTTACCTGAAATTAGTATTGATGACTTCGCTAAAATGGAAATGGTAGTTGGTGAAGTATTAGAATCAAAGAAGCATGAGAAGGCTGATAAGCTATTAGTGTCTAAGGTTGATATTGGTGGTGAAGTGAGACAAATCGTTTCCGGTATCGCAGAACATGTTGATCCAAATGAGTTTGTAGGCAAGAAGGTAGTTGTTTTAGCTAACTTAAAGCCTGTAAAAATCAGAGGTGTAGAGTCACAGGGTATGATTATCTGTGCTGAGAATGAAGGAAAGATTGAAGTAGTTACTTCTTCTTTACCTGCTGGTAGTAAATTATCTTAAGCTTATGAAAAAAGTATTGGCGATAATTGTTTGTAAGATTGTAAGAGTAATTGGCAAATTAGTTGGCAAGGGCTCTAGCTTACCAGGAAAGATAGCTTTAAAGATTGATCCTAATATCTTGAGTAAAGTGAAATTGCCTAAATATGTTATCGCGGTAACTGGTTCCAATGGTAAGACAAGTACGGTTGAGATGATTAAGGCAGTACTTGATAAGAGTGGCTTATCAGTTGCCTATAATGGTGAAGGTTCAAATCAAATAGAGGGTGTTACAACTTTTATTCTTGATAATGCTGACTTAAAGGGCAATGTTAAGAATGATGTTGTTTTACTTGAGTCTGATGAAAGATATGCAAGACATACTTTTAAGCATTTTGTGCCAACATATTATGTAATTACTAATCTTTATCGTGATCAGATGACTAGAAATGGTCATCCAGAGTGGATGTTTGATATTATCAAGGACAGTATCCATGATGGTTGCAAGTTATTATTGAACAGTGATGATCCTTTGGTTAATGCCTTTGGTGATAATGATGATATCTATTTTGGCATTGACAAATATAAGGATTCAACTAAAGAGAATACTAGTGTCTATGATGATGGCAAGTATTGTCCTAAATGTAAGAATAAATTAGTTTATGATTATCATCATTATGGACATATTGGTTCTTATAAGTGTACGGTTTGCGATTATAAGCGTCATGAGCCTAAGTATCACATTACCGATGTAAATTTAGATGAAGGCTACTTAATTATTGATGGTGAATATAAAATTTCATTAGCTTTAAAGAGTATCTATAATGCCTATAATATCTTGGCTTGTTACTCAATTTGTAGAGAATTAGGAGTAGATTCTAAAATTATTGTAGATACACTAAATAACTATATTCTTAAGAATGGTCGTGTAGTTGAATTTAAGGTTGGCAATAATTATGGAACTTTATTAACTTCTAAGCATGAAAATTCTATTTCTTATGATCAATCTTTAAGAGTAGCAACAAATTATAAGAAAGATGTCACAGCATTCGTGATGGTTGATGCGATTTCTAGAAAATATTTTACTAGTGAAACATCTTGGTTATGGGATATTGATTTTGAATTATTGAATAGTCCTAATATCAAGAAGATTGTCTTGACTGGCAGATATGCCAGTGATGTTGCTGAAAGATTCTTATATGCAGGTATTGACTTTAATAAGGCATATCTAGAAAAGGATATTGAAACAGCTGTTAATTATCTAAAGAACAATGCGATTGGTCATATTTATGCGATTACTTGTTTCTCTGATCAACATAAGTTGTTGAATAGGGTGGAGGTGCTTAAATAATGAAGATTTTACATTTATACTATGATTTAATGAATCTTTATGGTGAATATGGCAATGTGGTTGTATTGGCTAAGCATTTAGAAGACCAAGGCGAAAAGGTTATTGTAGATAAACTTACAATTGGTGATAAGATTGATTTCGCTAATTATGATTTCATTTATTGTGGCAGTGGTACTGAAAAGAATCAACTAGTTGTCTTAAATGATTTGTTAAAACGTAAAGATAACTTAATAAAGTCTAAGGGAATTATCTTCTTTACTGGCAATGCGATGGAACTATTGGGCGAAAAGATTAATGAGCATAAAGCTTTAAATATCGTACCAATTAAAACCACATTAACTGATAAAAGATATACAGGTGATGTGATCGTTAAAAATGATGATATTGGTGAAGTAGTTGGCTTTATCAATAAATGTTCTCATATTGAAGAAAAAGAAGATATTAAATTGTTCGATTATTTATTTAAGGACAACAATCTTGTTGATAATATTTATGAGGGATATCATGTTGATAATTTCTATGGAACTCATATTATTGGTCCAATCTTGGTTAAGAATCCATGTTTAATGAATCATATTGTTTCTAAGCTTTTAAAAAGAGATCTTAAAGCTATAGATTATCCTTACGAAGAAGATAGTTATGAAGTTACTTTGAATGCATTAAAGGAAAGAATTAAATAAAGTACTAAGAGGGAGATTAACTTCCTCTTTTTTAAAGAATGAATGTATTTTCTTTGTACGTTTTCCAATATAATTTGACCTTATTTTTGTACGTTTTTCCTAAAATATCATTTTGGGTATAAGAAAAGCTCCACTTGGGAGCTTTGAATTCTTATGCTTTGTGATCGCAACCTAGAACATCAGTAATCTTGTGCTTAACAAGTTCCTTGATGTTGTTTCTAGCTGGCTTTAAGTATTCTCTTGGGTCAAACTTTTCAGGGTGTTCATCGAAGAACTTTCTGATTGTACCTGTCATAGCAAGTCTTAAGTCTGAGTCGATGTTGATCTTACATACAGCCATCTTAGCAGCTTCTCTTAATTGAGATTCAGGGATACCAACAGCATCTGGCATCTTACCACCGTGTTCATTGATCATCTTAACGTATTCTTGAGGAACACTTGAAGAACCATGAAGAACGATTGGGAATCCAGGAAGTCTCTTTTGAACTTCTTCAAGGATATCAAATCTTAGAGGTGGAGGTACTAGAACGCCTTCTTCATTTCTTGTACATTGTTCAGGAGTGAACTTGTAAGCACCATGAGAAGTACCGATAGCGATTGCTAGTGAGTCACAACCAGTTTCCTTAACGAATCTTTCAACGTCTTCTGGACGAGTGTAAGAAGAATCAGCAGCATCAACCTTAACTTCATCTTCAACACCAGCTAATGTACCAAGCTCAGCTTCAACTACAACACCATGAGCATGTGCGTATTCTACAACCTTCTTAGTAATTTCAATATTTTCTTCTAGAGATTTGCTAGAAGCATCAATCATAACAGATGTGAAACCATCATCAACACATTCTTTACATGTTTCGAATGAATCACCATGGTCTAAGTGTAAAGCGATTGGAAGACCTGTTTCAATTACAGCTGCTTCAACTAATTTAACTAAATAAGTTCTATTAGCGTAAGCTCTAGCTCCTTTTGAAACTTGTAGAATTACTGGTGCGTTGCATTCCTTTGCAGCTTCAGTAATACCTTGGATAATTTCCATGTTGTTTACGTTGAAAGCACCAATAGCGTAACCGCCTTCGTAAGCTTTCTCAAACATTTCTTTAGTAGTAACTAATGGCATAATTTTTCTCCTTCTTATTTACCTCCATAATTATATACCAAAGAATTCAACTTAATAAATAAAATGAGTTATAATATACCACATGAGTTTAATAGAAGTAAAAAATCTAGATTTTTCCTATAACGAAACCAAGAAAGTTATTAAAAACATTTCCTTTGATATCAAAAAAGGAGACTATGTTACTATCATTGGTCACAATGGTAGTGGTAAATCTACTCTTGCTAGATTATTAATCGGATTATTGGAAGCTAAGGGTGGATCTATCAATATTGATGGCCTCGAACTAAATGAAGAGAATGTTTACAAGATAAGAGAAAAGATTGGAATTGTTTTCCAAAACCCTGATAACCAATTTATTGGATCAACTGTAAGAGATGACATTGCCTTTGGACTTGAAAATCATATGGTTCCTCAAGGTGACATGGATGATATTATCAATAAATACGCTAAGGAAGTAGGACTTGAGGAATTCTTAGATAAAGAACCTACTGCCTTATCTGGTGGTCAGAAACAAAGAGTAGCTATTGCGGGTGTCTTGGCAATGAATCCTGACATTATTATTTTTGATGAAGCTACTTCAATGCTAGATCCAAGAGGCAAAAAAGATATTAAAGATATTATGCGCAAATTACATGGTGATGGTTCTTTTACTATCATTTCAATTACTCATGATATTGAAGAAGTATTGCAATCTAGCGATTGTATTGTTTTGAATCAAGGTGAAATCTTTATGCATGATAAGCCAAGTGAAGTTTTTAAGCATGCTGACGAATTAAGAAAAATTGAACTTGATATTCCTTTTAATTTAAAGCTTAAGGAAGCTCTTAAGAGAGAACATATTAAATTAAAGGGTAGTGAAATAGATGAAATGGTGGAAGAATTATGGCGATTACATTCAAATCATTAAGTTATATCTATGATGAGGGTATGCCTTATGCTCACCATGCCCTAAAAGATATTAATTTAAATATTGAAGAAGGCAAGATTACAGCTATCATTGGTAAAACAGGTAGTGGTAAGTCTACTTTAGTTGAGCATTTAAATGCTTTATTGGTACCAAGTAGTGGTTCTTTAGAGATTGAAGATACTATTATCTTGCCTGGTAAGAAGAACAAGGGATTAAAGGCCTTAAGAAAGAAAGTTGGCCTTGTTTTCCAATTCTCTGAATATCAATTGTTTGAAGAAACAATCTTAAAAGATGTTGCCTTTGGTCCTAAGAATTATGGTGCTAGTGAACAAGAAGCTATTGCCAAGGCTAAATTAGCATTAAAGATGGTTGGCATTGATGAAAGTTATTATGAAACTTCACCATTTGACTTATCAGGTGGTCAAAAAAGAAGAATCGCTATTGCTGGCATTTTAGCTCTAGAACCAAAAATTATTGTCTTAGATGAACCTACAGCTGGACTTGATCCAAAGGGTAGTCAAGAGATGATTGACCTGTTTGTTAAGTTAAATAAGAAAGCTGGCATTACGGTTATTTTAGTTACTCATGATAATGAGATTGTCTATAACTATGCTGATAATACGGTTTTAATGGCTGATGGTGAGGTTAAATATAGTGGTAACACCTTAGAATTATTTAATGATAAAGAGAAGGTCAAAGAATTTAATATTCTAGAACCAAAGATTTTAAGTGTTAAGAACGCCTTAAATGATAAGGGATTTAAGATACCATCAAATGTGCGTACAATTGATGAGTTGGCAAAATATTTATCAAAGGAGCTTAAGAAATGAACAATTTAGTATTTGGTAAATATATTCCTGTTAATTCAATCATTCATAAACTTGACCCTCGTGCCAAGATAGCTGCGATGTTTGCGATGATTATCGCTATCTTTGTGCCTGATTCATGGCTTGTATATGGAGTGCTAGGAGCAGTTATTCTAATTGTTGTTTTCTTAGCTAAAGTAAAATTAAGTTTAGTACTTAAGACATTAAAATCAACAATGTTTATGATGTTATTCCTGTTGATAATCAATTGTCTAACTATTAAAACAGGAACTGAATTATTAACGATTGGTGGTTTTATTTTATATAGTGATGCCATCTTTAATACCTTATATATTGTAGTAAGACTATTGTTGATGATTATGGTAACCACTACTTTAACTGCTACCACCAAGCCTTTAGATTTAACACTTGGGATTGAATCGTTATTGTCACCATTAAAAGTGTTCCGCTTTCCATATCATGAAGTGGCTATGATGATTTCGATTGCCCTACGTTTTATTCCTACTATTATTGAAGAAACAATGCGCATCATGAATTCACAAAAGTCTCGTGGTGTTGATTTTGATGAGGGCAAACTAAAAGAAAAGATTAATGCGATTTTATCTTTGATAATTCCATTATTTACTGTAGCTTTCCAAAGAGCTTATGAATTAGCTGATGCGATGGAAGCTAGAGGTTATGTTCCTGATAAAGAAAGAACTCGCTATCATGTTTTAAAGATAAACGCTAGAGATATCATCTTTATTATCTTAGCTAATGTTTGTCTTGCGTTCTCTATTGCCTCAAGATTTTTCTTATGAGATATAAGGTAACAATAGCCTATAATGGCAATAATTATGTAGGCTTTCAATCACAGCCCAATGGTCCTACAATTCAAGATAATATTGAAAAAGCTTTAAAGGAAATATTCCGTGAGGATATTAGAATTATTATGGCATCAAGAACTGATGCTAAGGTTCATGCTTATGGGCAAGTATTTCATTTCGATAATGACAAGGAAATGGATCCTTATAGACTAAAAGGGGCTTTAAATTCTTTAACTAACAAGGACATTCATGTTATTAAGGCGGAAGTTGTTTCTAAGAACTTTCATGCTCGTTTTAATGTAAAGAATAAGACCTATAAATATTTAATTAACATCGGTGAATACGATGTTTTCTTGGATGGTTTCGCTTATCAATGTCATTACAAATTAGATTTAGATTTGATGAAAGAGGGTGCTAAGTTATACTTAGGTACTCATGATTTCTCAAGTTTTAATACAACTCCTTATGAAGATAAGGCTGATCAAACTCGCACTATTACTGAATTTAAAATTACAAGAAAGAAAGATTTATTGACAATCACAGTAACTGGTGATGGTTTTCTTAAGAATATGGTAAGAATCATGGTTGGCACTTTGATTGATTTGGGTAGGGGTAAAAAGACTTTAGCGGATATTGAGAATATGCTTGCTGTTCCAAATAAAAAAGCTGTCAGATATAACATAACTGGCAGCGGTCTTTACTTATATAAGATAAGATATTGATCCTTTATGATCTTTATATTCAACTTCTGAAATAGCTCCATTGATGATGGTGAAATGAGGATGGGTATGTCCAATGTCCATTTCACTAATAAATGGAATGTTTTCTAGTGCTTTCAAATAGGCTTGTTTATAACTTGTGATGTACTTATTATAGGCAGTACTTTCAAAGGCTACTCTTCCAAATAATATAGTTTTTGTATATTTAAAATAACCTGCTAATTTGAATTGTAATAAGGTTGAATACACATCATAGGCTGGCATAGAGAAGATGTCAAAGTACCAAATAATACCATCGTCCTTATATCTTTCAATAAATTCATTTACATGGTCATAAGGTGTGCCAATGATTTTAGCTATACAATCTAGACATCCTCCAATGATTCTTCCTTTAGTTTTAAAATCTTGTTCACTTTCATATCTGACTGGTAAATAATTATCATTATCATTTATATAGTCAATAAACGGTTGATATGTTTCATAACTTTCTTGTTTAGATAGCTTACCATATAAATATTCATAAGTGATTAAATCATCCTTATTTCCTACAAAAGATTTAGCGTTACATGAATATAGGGTAGCTATATCTAACATGGTAGTTACAACAAATAAAAGGTTAGTAGGATCACTTGCTCCTAGATACCACTTAGGGTTCTTTTTAATATTTTCATAGTCGATATAAGGTAATGTTTCAAGTTGCCCGTCACCACCTGCTGCACAAATGATAGCTTTAATATCTTTGTTGGATACTAAAGAATTTAATTCGTTAGCTCTGATAATAGCTGTGTTGGCAACTAATGTGTTGTTTCTCACTGATGCTGTTTCGAATATTTTGTTTTGTCTAGATAAAAAACTTAATGATTTTTCGTATTCTTCAATATCATCACCAACGCCAGCACTTAGGGCGCAAATGCCAATAGTGTCATCTTTTTTTAAATAATTTGGATATATCATATTCAAAATTATATAATTTATTCAACGATATAATGGAGAAAAATAAATATGAAGTATGTGATGGCTCTTGACCAAGGGACTACTAGTTCTCGCTGTATCATTTTTGATAAGTTGGGGAATATGGTTTCTGTGGCTCAAAAGGAATTTACTCAATACTATCCTCATCCTGCTTGGGTAGAACATGATGGTAAAGAAATTTTTAGTTCAATTTTAGAAGTAGCAAGACTGGCTTTAAAACACGGAAGAATTGATCCAAGTGATGTGGCTAGTATCGGTATTACTAATCAAAGAGAAACAACTTTGATTTGGGATAAAGCAACGGGCGAACCTGTTTATAATGCAATTGTGTGGCAATGTCGTAGAACTAGTGACATTATTGATGATCTAGTAGAAAAAGGCTATAGCGATATGATTAAGGAGAAAACAGGATTAGTTCCTGATGCTTATTTCTCTGGTAGTAAGATTAAGTGGATTTTAGATAATGTAGAAGGGGTAAGAGATAGGGCTAACAAAGGTGAACTATATTTTGGTACTATTGATACTTGGTTAATTTATAATCTAACAGGCGGTAAGGTACATGTTACCGACTATACTAACGCTTCTAGAACAATGTTGTTTAATATTAATACGTTAGAGTGGGATAAAGAATTATTAGAGTTATTAGATATTCCAGAGTCTTTATTGCCTGATGTTAAACCATCTAGTTATGTCTATGGTGAGACTGTTCCTGAGATGTTTAAGGCACCGATTAAGATAAGTGGGGCAGCAGGGGATCAGCAATGTGCTCTATTTGGACAATGTTGTTTTAATAAGGGTGAAATGAAGAATACCTATGGTACTGGCTGTTTCTTATTAATGAATACAGGTACTGATTTGGTTAGATCAAATAATGGTTTGGTAACTACGATTGCGGCTAGTGCTAATGGTAAGATTCAATA
>CAKUTY010000015.1 GCA_934692455.1 uncultured Erysipelotrichaceae bacterium | reverse complement strand
GCTAAGATTAACTTAGATAACATCAAACCAATACTTAATTGCTTAATCTTAGTAGTTTGAGCCTTCTTTTCTTCATCAAGAGGAATAGAATTTGTACAAACAACTTCCTTGATACAAGAATTTCCAAGTCTTTCAATAGCTGGACCTGAGAAAACACCATGTGCTAGACAAACATAAATATCCTTAGCACCAAATCTCTTTAAGATATCACAAGCAGCAACTAAAGAACCTGCAGTATCACAAATATCATCTACAACGATACAGTCCTTGCCATCAACATCACCGATAACGCTTTGCGCTTCACAAACGTTAGGTCTTGGACGTCTTTTATCAACAATCGCAATACTAGTATCTAAGATATTTGCTAAGTTTCTAGCTCTTGTTGCACCACCATGGTCAGGAGAAACAACAACAACATTTTCCATATCTAAACCCTTATTTAAGAAATAACGACCCATCATAGGAATACTTGTTAAATCATCTGCTGGGAATGAGAAGAAACCTTGAATTTGAGATGCGTGTAAATCAATTGTAATAACTCTATTAGCTCCAGCTGCTTCTAATAAATCAGCTACAAGTCTTGCTGTAATAGGTTGTCTTGGTTTTGCCTTACGATCTTGTCTTGCATATCCATAATAAGGAATAATACATTGAATCTCACTAGCACTTGCACGCTTAGCCGCATCAATTGCCACAAGAAGTTCCATAATACGTTCGTTAACTGGCTTATATGTACTTTGTACAAAATAAACTTGCTTACCACGAACGCTCTCACCGAATTCAACTAATGTTTCGCCATCTGCGAAATGATTAACTGAAATCTTACCAGGTTCAATACCTAAATGAGAACAAATCTCATTTGCTAAATCTTGGTTACCAGATAAAGAAAAAACTTTGATATCTTCGTTCATACTAAATTACTTACTGCCCCTCCTTAGTATACTTATATCCATATCCTTTTTTATTTTGTTGATAAAGACGAGCTATCGCCAAGTCTCCATTCTCAACATTCTTATCTATAGTAGATCCAGCCGCAACAAAGGCATAAGAACCTACATATAAAGGTGAAATCAAGTTAACATTGTTACCGATCTCACCATAAGAACCAACCATAGTCAGCTTATTATTAGCGGTAGTGACACTAGCACCAACCCTAACATTATTCCTCAAAGTTGTATTCGACAAACAAGACAAATGATCAACAACACAATCATTCGCAAGTCTACAATTTGAAAGCTTCACAAAACTTGCAACCCTAGTATTATCCCCAATAAAACACTTAGAGTCAACCAAACTATTAGGACCAATAATACAATTATTACCTATTGCACTATCATAAAGCTTAGAATCATCAATCTCATTATTATCACCAAGCTTAGAATCCTTAATAGTACTACCCTTATCAATCCTATTATTCTTGCCAATACTAGACTTACCACTTATAGATACATAAGGACCAATAATTGTATCCTTATCAATCTTTACATCAATCCCAATAGAAACATTATCTGGTTCCTCGATATTGACACCATTATTCATATGCTTATTAATAATTCTATTTTTAATAGTCTTCCAAACAAAAGGAATATCCTTAATACTTTCAAAACGTTTACTATTCTCACTTGTTATAGTAACCGCCTTATATTCCAAAGTTTCAAAAGCTTCAATATCCTTATTATTTAAACAAAAAACAGGAACTAGCTCTTCATTATAAAAAACGCTATTTTCCTGTTTTATTAAACTTAAAAAATCTTCCTTCTCAATCAAAGGATAAAAAGGTGACAATAGTAAACACTTACCATCCTTACCACTTAAATCACCAACAATTTCTTCAACTGAACTTCTATTAACTACACCATCAATATGTACATTTTCACCACCAATCAAAAAGATTGAATCCAAATCAAGACGCCTTAAAACATCGATTGTATAATCGATTAACATCTTATCATTAACCATTAGAGTCGCTAACTCTAATTCTTTTTGACCATCTAAAAATAAAACAGCACTATTCATGGGTATATCTAGTTCTATTCTAGCATTTAATTGCCTATTTAGACTTTAATATTTGACAAGTTCTGACAAAATATCCTCTATTCATCATCTTTTTTCTAAGCTGATTAATCTTAAACAAATCTCTATCGATTGTATAAACAGTAGAACCACTACCTGTAACCATTGTAAAATCAGCACCAGCATACTCTAAATCGCGCTTTGCCTTGGCAATACCCTTACAAAGCTCAATCGCAGGAGCCTCCAAACTATTCTTAAGATAAGGCTTAATATCCTCACCATTTTTAAGCTTATCCAAAATCAAATCAACATCAGGATGCACACAAGTATCCATATCTAGCTTCTTATAACACTCCTTAGTTGAAACACCACGTTTAGGCTTTACTAGTAACACATGATAATCATCCTTAATATCAATAAAAGTTAACTTATCACCTAGTCCTTCTACCAAAGCAGGCTTACTATAATAGTTAAACAAAACATCAGCACCAATCTTAAGACACAATTCCTTAATCTTCTCATCAGACAACTGTAAGTTATATTTAACATTCAAAAACTTAATAATGGCAGCACCATCAGTAGAACCACCAGCCAAACCAGCCTGAGTTGGAATCATCTTATTTAAGACAACCTTAAAATTCTCCTTAATTCCAAACTCCTCTTTCATAATATTAAAAGCCTTAACAATCGTATTATTCTCATCAAAGAAAATATAAGGACGATTAGAAACGTACTCCATCTTTTCACTATAACTGATATCCATATCATCAAAGAAATCAAGCGGTACCATAATCATTCTTAACTCATGATAGCCATCATCCCTAACGCCAAAGACATCCAAAGCCAAATTAATCTTCGCATAAGCCTTAATCTTCATTAACACTCACCTCATACATTCTAATAAAAGTATCCAAATCCAATTCTTGCGCCCTTACACTCTCTTTTAAATTCAAAGTTGAATAAATTCTGCCAATGGTATCAACGTCAAGAAATTGCTTAAGATTATTATTCAAAGTCTTTCTTCTATTCTTGAAACAATTCTCTATAAACTCAAACAAGCCCTTCTCATACTCAAAATTTCTTTTAAACTTAGGAGTAAAAGAAATAACCACGCTATCAACCTTAGGACTTGGATAAAAGACAGCCTTAGAAACATTCATTTCCTGCTTCACATCATAAAGATACTGAACAATAATACTTAACGCATTATAGTCTTCACTACCAACTCTAGCCTTAAAACGATCCCCCACTTCCTTTTGAACCATTACTGTAATCTTAGAAATATCCAAATTACTATTGAACAACTTAAAAAGAATCGGTGTTGTCACATAATAAGGTAAGTTTGAACAAACCCTAATAGTCTCACCCTCATACTTAGTCAAATCAGTATCCAAGAAATCTTCTAGATAAACATTAAATTTTGAATCATCAATTGACTGTTTCAAGATAGTATACATATCCTTATCAATCTCATAAGCATCAACACACTTCGAATACTTAAGTAACATCTCACTTAGTGCACCAAGACCTGGACCAATCTCAATCGTCTTACAATTAATATCACAAGCATTCTTGGCAATATTATCGACAATATTAGAATCAATCAAAAAATTCTGGCCAAACTTCTTCTTAGCCTTCAAATCACCCAATGTCTTCTTTACATAATTAATATTCGATATCATCCAACTCTTCCCTACTTATCCCTAACATATTAAGCCTTTTAAGCATCGTCTTGCCATTGCACTTACCTATATGAAACTCTCTTGAAACTACATCACGCCTATAAGAACTATCATCACTTCCCATAAGCTTTAACTCATACATATCTTCTACACTAATTGTATGATGAAATTCATCATAACTAACCACATGATCTAAAGCCTCTTTTAAAACCTCGTAAGATGCATGCTCAACACCAACCTTCTTCTTAGTACGTGCGTCTTCTTTCAACACAAAAGCATTCTTAAGACCAGGTATATAATCATTGATTCTCTTTCTAATCTTCTCACCAGCTGAATCAGGATCCAAGAAAAGAATCACACCTCTTCTATCATTAACCTCATCAATATATTCTAAAGTTTCCCTACTTAAGCCCAAACCATGGGTCTCAATAGTATCTACCTCAAAATACCTTTGAAGATTTTTGGTATCATTTTTACCCTCAACTACAATTACTTCTCTAATCATAAATTATTAAAATCTTCTTTTAAAGTTAACTTCCTATTATCAGACTTACACTCAACAACCTTAACTTTATAACCACATTTCTCCACAATAGAAGTATCGTCAGTGATACCAATTAAATCAACGCTTTTATAAGCATCCTTAATCAATTCCGATTTAAAGCCTTGAGGCGTTAGGGCATAATATATATGCTCACGATCAATAGTCTTATCAATAAAACCATCATTTACATACTTGATAGTATCCACAGCCTTCTTAGCCAATAAAGCACAAGAATATTCTGATACATTTACCTTTAAGTTCTCTAAATCATCAACATCCAAGAAAGGTCTTGCCCCATCATGAATCAAGACATAATCACTTGTTACCTCATTTAAACCATTAAGAACCGACTCATATCTTTCCTTACCACCAGGAACAACTACTAACTTGTCGCACTTAAAATCAAGTTCAAAGTTACATACCACAATGAGTTTTTGGCAATCATCATCATTAATAAAATTTAAACAAGAATGATTTAAAACAGTCTTACCATCTCTTGTTCGATATAAGACCTTATTAAAACCCAAATCAGCTCTTTTACCAACGCCACCAGCTACAACTATCGCATCATATTTCATTAGCACACAAATCCTTCACTTGAGCTTTTAAGAAATCTAAGATAATAGCTCTATCAACCTTCAAGCTAGTCCCAAAGGCACCACCTGATATTTCAATAAATTCATGATTAAGCGCTTCCTTATCAAAGAAAATACCCTTATTCTTCTTAACACCAATAGGAGAGACACTACCTCTTTCATAACCTACTTCCTTAAGAAGATCCTTGACATGAACCATCTCTAAACTCTTAACGCCAATCTCTTTAGCAGCCTTCTTTAAATCAATTTGTTGATCTACTGGAATAACTAATATAAAAAGATCATGATCATGCTTAGCAGCCAAAGTCTTATAACAAGTCTTAGGATCCTGTCCTAAGTATTCACTTACTTTTTCACCAGAAAAAGATTCATTAGGAATATCATAAGTTAACAATTCATAAGAAATCTTTGCCTTATCCAACAAACGCATGGCGTTAGTCTTTATCATTTAATCACCTCATAATAAAGCTTACCCAAATCATTAGGTAAATCAGTCTCAACTGTCATCATCTCTTGTTTTAAAGGATGATAGAATTCTAACTCATCAGCCATCAAACCCATACGGATACATAAAGGTGACTCTACACCATATAATTGGTCATTTAAAATTGGATAATGTTTATAAGCTAAATGAACTCTAATTTGATGAGTTCTACCAGTATCCAAAATACATCTTAAAATAGAAAAATCATTCTTCTTAGAATAACCCAAACTTCTAACCTTAGTTAAAGCACTTTGACCGCCCTTATAAACAACTCTCTTATTCGCATTATGACGATCCTTACCAATAGGCTCATTAATAATCATTGAAGCATTTCTTTCCATCTTGCCCTTCACAAAAGCTAAGTATGATCTTCTAATTTGTTTCTCACTCAATAACTTATCTAATAAAGGTTGGAAAATAATAGACTTAGAGAACATAACTAAACCACTAGTCTCTTTATCTAGTCTATGCAATGGATAAGCACTTATATATGGTCTATCCATAAAATAAGCCTTAACCCACTCTGTTAAAGTATCCTCATCGTTACCATCACTATGAACCAAAACACCTTTTGGCTTATTAACCACTAAAATGATTTCATCCTCATAAACCACATCAAGCTTATGCTTAGACTCATGATATTCAAAAGTTTCTGGATAAATATTAATTTCTAGATTCATCCCCACAATAAAGTCTTCACGCTTACAAGGATTACCATCTAAAGTAATCCACTTGTTTTGAATCAATAAATGTTGAATCTTCTTTGAAGGAATAAATTCATCAAAAAAGTCTTGTACCTTCTCATTAAATAGAGAAGCAATCTCAATCTTAAGTATCTTGTCTTCTAATATATATTTCATCGACCCTATTATACGATTTTAGCTCGTGAAAATCCTACAAGATATTCTTACATCGTTACTTGGCATAAAGAATTCAATACAGTAACCTTGCTTCTTGTCATCAAAATAAGTTTTCGCATCAGCGCCTTCTATATTTACAGAAACCCTAGCATCATACATGAAACCACCACCCTCAGCGTAAATAATCCTTACAAGTTCGCCTTCTTTGTAATTCTTCTTAACATTACTATAAGCAGGTGGATAGTCTAAGATGACCTGAAAAGTATTTTGACTACTGCACGCAACAGTAGTCAAAGCACATAATCCTAATATTACCTTTCTCATAGCACCACAAGTCTACCCTCAATACGAGCATTTAGATGTTGGTGATCACTTAAATATTGTTCAACAATATCATTAACCGAAGTAGAAACAATCTTTGGACGAGCTCTTTCTACTATTGGTGCTAATGGAATATTAAAGAACTCTTCAAAACTATTAAAATGGAATTTCGCAAGAGCTACCTTATAAACTGCATCCTCATCAATCGGCTTACCATTAAAATTAAATTTATTAAATTCATGAGTAGCACGATCATATTCTACTTTTAAGCCCCTTGAGAATTGATAGAACTCACAGTGTTCACCTTCCCAAACACCATCTCTTAACATATATCGAATCATTTCTTTAAATTCTCTGCCCGAGATATCTAAACAATATAATGGATCATCATATGGTAAACATTCCATAATATCTTGATACAAGATAATAGGTCCCATCTTTTCTGTTCTAATAGCACCCGATCCAAACAAGACAATATCGATTGCCAAACTATCCAACAAAATATCAGCTAAAAGATTGCCAAGTTCTGTTTCCTGTTCACGCTTTGGATGAGTTAATTCTCTTCTTAAACGTGTAACCACTCTTTGGTACTTAGTATCAGTCTGTTCCTTAAAATGTTCCAAGATAGTCTCAATATGCTTATCATATGGACAATGACTATCATCGATCGGAACAATTTCCCACTTAAAATCATGAATACAATTATTATCAGTATCCACATTAATATCAAATCTACCAATCTGATTAGTACCCGTACCAGCTTGCACAATCACGATATCATTAACGACAGCTGGTTCTTCAGGAATCGTATGTGAATGTCCTCCAATTATCACATCAACACCCAAGGAAGGATCTAACATGGCAGCCAATTTCTTATCTTCTTCAAAACCAATATGAGTTAATAAAACTGTAAAATCAATATCGACATTATTAAAATTATTACAAATTCTTTCTACTTCTCTTGCCGCATCTTTAATATCAATTAGGGAACCTATTAGCCCATCTCCCTTAGTTTGATTGATAACTTCTTCAGTCAAGATGCCAATAAAAAGAATCCTCATGCCATCAATCTTAATGATCTTACATGGTTTAAATAAACCTGAATTATTAGTCTTAATATGCAAGTTAGCATTCACAATTGGAAACTTGGCACACTTTTCTAGAAACAACAATTGTCCAATACCATAGTCAGTCTCATGATTGCCAATAGTCACAATATCAGGAGATAACATGTTCATAATCTCAATAGTTGAAAAGCCTTGGTATTCACTATCAATAATTGAACCCCTAAACATGTCTCCTGCTACACAATACAAGACATTTTCTTCTTCTTTTCGCACTTTACTGATATAACCAGACAAAAGCGAAACACCACCCACTAGCTTATCGTCAATATCTTCCGATAAGAAATCACCATGCATATCATTTGAATGCAAAATCGTTAGTTTCTTTAATTCCATAATGTTCCACCTCTACTATCTATATTTTTCCACAATAGTAAAAAGTAAAAATCACCAAAACTAATGATTAATCATTATCTATATCTATCGCAATACCATTAACCCTAGCTAATATCGCAAGCTCTGTTCTATTAGCACAACCTGTCTTATCTAACATATGTTGAATATGTGTCTTTACCGTATTCTCAGAAATATAAAGTTTCAACGCAATCTGACCATTAGATAAACCCTTAGTCATAAGCCTTAACACTTCTAATTCCTTATCTGTAAATTCATGAGAATAGGCATGACCTATCTTAATACTAGGAGCACTATCTGGATATACACTCTCTCCATTCATCGTTCTATCCATTACTTCTAAGATAGTCTCTTTAGATATCTCCTTATACCAAAAACTATCAATACCTGCTTCTTTAGCTCTTTTTAACCAAGATGCTTCTGCCATTGAGGTTATCATTATTATCTTTAAATTAGGATATTTCTTCTTCACCTTAATGGCCTCCAAGAGGCCATTGGAGCCATCAGCCATTAAAATATCCATAATCAACAAATCACAAGAATGGCGCTCAAGGTATGATTCTACAAGAATTGCCGACTCTAAAGAATTTTCTAATTCATAATTATCAGAACTCTTAATATAATACTCAAATAATTCCCTGGCAATATATTGATCATCTACTATTATTACTTTATATCTCATTGTTCGCTCCTAATTCAATTATCAATTTAAATTGAACACTTGTATCTATGGTCATTTTACCACCATTATTCTCAACCAATGACCTTATATTCTTTAAACCACCTTTTTCAACATAGGATGTAACCCTATTATCACCATCATTATAAAGTTCGATATGATTACCATTGATATCACAAAATAGATTATTACACTTACCATGTTTAACCCCATTATTTAAAGCTTCTAGGATAACTTCTTTAATAATATGCTTATTATTATCATCAAAGTTAAAATCACCACTTATATGAAGTCTTACACCAAGTCTTTCACTCTCTACATATATCGCATTAAAATCGTCCAACCATACACCCTGTTTCTTCATCACATCAATGACATATCTCCAAAACAAGATTACCTTATTAGGTTCCTTATTCTCATGAATAAAATAAGACCTTGCCAATAATAAACATCTACCAACCTCATCATGAACCTTAGAACGAGCATTTAAGATCTCCTCTTCATTCACAATCTTTTCGATATCAAAAGACATCTTCTTAAGCTTTAAATTTAGATTATCCAATCTTTTCTTATCATTATTAAGCTGTAAATTTAATTCATATTGTTTAGTAATATCCGTTAGAGTCATTTCATAAACTTCTTCATCACCAACACTAATCACTTTTCGATTAAAGTTATATACCTTATCCCCACATTTAATATTGATGGTTGGTTCTTTTCTTAGTACAATCAAGTCATATTCACCAGATAATAAAGCATCATAAAATACATTAGCATTCATAATCTGTTCACCACTAATCATTTCCGCAAAATTATTCATCACCTTATTTACCAACAATGGTGTACCACCAAGTGAGGCGAAACAGATTCCATCGCTCATACTGTCAAAGCTTTCTTTAATCGCACTACTATTGGTTGTAAAGGCTCTTTTATCCCTAACCACAACAAACAAAACTACCATGACAATAGGAATCAACTGTAACATAAACTTATCTAAAAGTATGAATCTACTTATATCATCATTAATAATAAACATTCTTCTTAGCATGACAGCACAAAACAAGAAATTCACAAAACAGGCAATTCTAATATGAGTATTGATATTTCTATCAATCGTATATGTAAATAAGAAGGCACTTAAGATAAATAGTACCAACATATAGATACCTAGAATGCTAATCATGATAGCCTCCTATAGACATCTATATATAATGTGTCTTCTTCCTGTTTCATATCTACCTTAAGCCAAGTATGAAGCTTAAAAGGTTCTATATTACTTACTTCAATATGCATATGCACCATCTTTTCATCATAGAAACAATCTACCATTAAGGCACAAGTATTAGGTAATATTTCTTCAACTACTTTCTCAAAAACATAATACATTTCAAGTAAAACATCATTTTCAATACTCATAGAACCATGAGCCTTATGGTTACAAATAAAACCATATAATTCTAGATAATCAAGTGATTCACCAATTGATAAATCAAGTTCCACATTAGAAATAGTCTTATTATTTTGACTTATCAATAAAAGATTGCTTCTTCTTTTAACATAAGCCATATAGATACATGACAACTTTAATCTATTATCAAAATCATCCGATTCACTAATCAAACCACTAATAATTTCAAGTTCTTTTCTTACATCACAAGAAATATAATCATACAAGGCCTTTCTCTTATCTAGATTTTGTTTCTTCTTATTCAAGATGTTGGCAGACTCGATAATACTATTCTCCTCTTCCAACAAATCAATCATGTTATTTAATTCATCATTAATCTTATTAATAGCACTAATATCCTTGCACCAATAGGCATGTCCCTTTAGTAATTGTTTACTTCTTAAAAGAGTATTTCCTCCATCCAAAAAGACATCTTTTTCCTCACTATTTAAAAGTTGAGCTACAGTAATATCCTTACCATTTTTAGTCTTATAAGCAAGCTCTAGATTCTCATTATATATGCCACCATTCAATGTCGAATTAATCCACAGAGAAGCAAAATTATCATTATTAATCAACAATCTACTCTGTATCATTAACTCCAAGAAAGCCAAATAAGTAATGCATATTATATCGGTTGTCTTATAGATAGTTGTGAAGATATTATGACGATCGTAAATAAACCAAATTAAATAGATAAGTAATACTAATACAGGCACAAAAGGAATCCAAATCTTTTGAACATTATCACTAGTAATACTCCTTTTAAAAATCGTTAAAAAAGTCATTGCCATCATCACAATAACCCAAAGCACTGACAAGTAATAAACAATCCCATAATTATATTCATCATTCCAGTCTCCGACAAAGTCAAAGGCTAATTCGTGATAATCATTAGTAAGAATTAGAATACAAATAACACTTGCTATCACAAAAAGAATACGATAACGCTTCTTGGGCTTATAACTAACGGGCTTACCAACATATAAAGAAGCCATATAAATCATCAAAATCGTAAAAGTTTGAGGAACATAATACATGTACCAAAAGAAACGAGAAAGCGTTGTGTTTGATTCAATAAAAGTATACTTACTTGTTTTTAAAAAAAAGAAAAGAGCACATAAAATACCTGCCCAACACAGATATTTACGCTCCATTGGATGTTCAATCCTTCTTCTAACCTGTGATACCCACAAGGCATCCATGAAAATAAAAATAAGAAAAGAAAGATAGGTACTATCGAAGTATTCCGAAAAATATCTTCCCAAGCCAATCAGTACAATACCAATAATGTAGATATAGTTACATATCTTTGTTTTCTTACTTAATTTCATAAATATACTTAAGTCGCACAATTAAGTGCGACTTATTTAATTAAAACTTATGGGAACCGCCACCACCATGGGTTGCCCCACTACTAGAAATATGGGTACTAGAACCACCGCCACTAGATGAATTATCACTTCTTTCAATCTTAGTTGTTTGACTTGTCTTATATAAGAAAATCTCACCACTTCTAAAGATATCAACACCAGAATTTGTCATATAAGCATTGGCCTGTTTCTTAATACCCTGGGTCTTTAATTGCCCTCTTAGTACTAAAAATACAATCAAAGAAATAATAAAAGAACCAATGCCACCACTGATTAAAGCTGTCTTAATAGGATTGACTTCTTCTTCAGGCTCATGATATTCATGAATATACTTATCAGGATGATCATAGACATACTCAACACCAGACAAGAAAGCCTTAGCAGCGCCAACACTATCACCATCACTCAAATAAGGAGTAATATTGGCATATAGTTCATTATCAAGGGCATCATCCGCAAACAAGGTAATCGTATCATAGCCCCTTGTCGTAATCGTATAATCACGAAGTGTATAGTTTATACACAAGATGATACCATCTCTATCACTTCCCAAACCATAGTCATTATAATCAAAGTAATCATCAGCAAGTGCAGTAATATCATTATTTTGACTATCTGCGAAATAGATGACGATGTCAAAACCAACCTTTTCAATTAAAGTTTCAACATCATTCTCTAATTCTTCCCTTTCACTATCGCTCAAGGCGCCATACTCATCAACTACCTTAGTATCATTGGCCATTACTGGTAATGAGAATAATGATAGGAAAAGAATACTAATTACTAATAATATCTTTTTCATTACTTCACCACCATATACGCAATAAGCGAAATTATCACAAAACAAATTATAAATACCGATAGAATAGTCTTAAATACTTTAGCCTTATCCATTGGCAAATCACCCGCAAACTTTCCTGTTTGACCATTCATCGCAAAGTTATAAACCTCACCATGATATTTAGTAGAAAAAATATAAACAGGAAGCAGAGCATAGGCAGCCTTAGAATCCTTATAATCAACAGAACCCGCTTCAAAGATACAAGATGCATAGCCAATAACTGTAGAACCTAATAATTGATACATTGAATTATTAATACGATCATTAGCTTTCTTAAAAGTCTCATTCTCATCTGCATCATACTTATCGGCGAAATAACCAGATAAGTAAGCACTATTGAAATCAGCACCCTTTGAATAATCAAATGGTTCTAGGGCATCCAATAAAGAATCATCTAATTTAGTAGAGGCATCAACCGGAATCTTCTCAAAAGATGCGCTACCATCACGATATACAAGAAAGTGTGATGTCTCGGTTGTCACATAGTCACCATGACGATAGGTGTTAACCCTAGTAGTCCTAAATCTAGCCTTACCATCAACATCCGCATCAAATAGCCAATATGGAACATAGATACCATTTAACTTCTCAATAACATTATTGACCGCAAAATCATTTGGGAGCGCCCATTTACCTTTTAAAAACTCGCTATAAGCTTTCTTTGCGGCATTCTTATCTAAAGCGAAAGGAACAACAAGCTCTGGTTTTAAAATACCATCAAATTGACCTGGATCAATAACACTATTACCACAATAAGGACAGGTAGATGCTGACATATTCTCATCACCAATTACCTGCCCTCCACATGATGGACAAGTATAAGTTACCTTGCCATCTATACTGACCTTTTCTGTAGGCTTTGAAGAGAATGTGGCATTATCTACCCCCACATTCTCTTCATTCATCAAATCCTTTAATGTATTAATGTCGTACTCTGTACCACAATGCGCACATTTTAATGTACCGCTTGCCGCATTAAAGGGAATTGAAGCGCCACAGTTGGGGCATTTATAAGATACAATTTCGCTCATTATTTAAGCGGTTTGCCGCAACTTGAACAGAAAGCAGCATCACTAGCCACCGGCTTACCACAATGTGGACAGAAAGCACCTGTACCTGTAGCAGCAGGTTGACCCTGAGCGAACAATCCAGCAACATTGCCAGCACCAGCAGCCATATTCATACCCATGAAAGCACCCATAGCGCCACCTGGATTATTAGCAGCATCTCGCATTGCCTGTGCTTGAGCAGCAGCCATAGCACCAGCAGCTGCATTTGGATTTCTAAGAGCAGCACCCTCTTGAAGATTTTGAATTCTCTTAAGATCATCATCAGTAGGACTAATAGAATTAATACCAAATGAACAAATAGAGATACCTCTTAAATCAGACCACTTCTTACTTAAGATTGCGTTTAAAGAATCAACTAAATCAAATGTATGCATTGGAATATCTGAATAACGATTTACACCCTTATTGCTTAAATCAGCTAATGCAGGTTGTAAAGCCGTTAACAATTCAGTCTTCATTTGATTATCTAATTGATCTCTTGTGAATTGAGCACAATTACCTGCAACATTTTTATAGAACAGGATAGGATTTGTAATCTTAATTGAATATTCACCGTTACATCTTAAACCTACATCGATATCATATCCAACATTATCATCTTTTACTCTAAATGAAACAGGAGTAGCTGTACCATACATGTAACCCATAATCTCTTTAGTATTAACATAATAAACTGTTTGAGATCTGTTAGTTACACCACCATAAGTGAAACGTTCTACCATTGTAGAGAAAGTATCCTTTAATCCAGTTAATCCACCATCGAAAATAGAAGGAGACTTATCTGTATTGAAAGTATAATTACCAGGCTCATTAGCCACTTCCACTACAAGACCATCATCAACGATAAGAGCACATTGTCCATCCGCTACAACGATGCCAGAACCATTAGTAATAACATCGCTCTTATCGAACAAACCAGCGCCCTTTTTAGTACCCTTAACCATTAATACTTCATTCGCAAGGGCATCACACACAAAATAATCTTTCCAAGTATCAGCCAATACACCACCAGCAGAACCAAGAGCAGCTTTAATTAAACCCATATCATTTTCCTCCGTTATAAGTTACCTAAATTATAACATCCACCCCAATCACCATAATCACCTATTTGGATGATGTGAAACATTAATTAAATTCTCCACTTCTTAACATTTTCTCTAGATTATGACCTTCTCTTAATTCCCTATTTGTTCTATCCGCAAAACTTCTTAATTCACTATTATTTAAAATAAAATAACAATCAGGCCTTAATAATTCATTAGATACTAAACCAGTATTGTTTGAAGCGCATATGCATTGGATATCCTTTTGCCTTTTTATAAACAAAACAACTTTCTTGCCTAATTCATAATCATAATTAACACCAAAATCATCTATAAACAACAACGATACTTCTTTATGTTTTAAATAGAAGAATAGTGCAAGTGACTTAATTGAATCTGGTTCTACATCTAAAAACTTCAAGTAACTATTTTTATGTTTCTCAACTAGATATAAATTATCAACCACTATAAGTTCTCTATCAATATCAAATTCATCTCTTAAAAATAAGCTAAACTCTTTGCCTAGATTGTTTTCTACAATCCATGAATATACATCATCAATTTTCATACTAGATACAAAACTCATAACATACCTAACAAGCGATTCTTTTGGTTGTTTAGTATTATTGGCAATATATCTAAACAAGGACAAATTGTCATCTAAATAATCTAAATTCAACCTATCCGCATTGATCAAATCTAAATTCTTAAAACACTTTTCTTTATTAACATAGTTATGTGAATATACTAACAAATCATTAATAACTAACTCCTCATAGATTAATTTTGAATATTCATTCTTCTTATATAAAAATCTTATTTCTTTATCTTCTTTCTTAAATACATATTCAAAACAAGCATATTCTTGATTACTATCAGCGTTTAAAACAATATCTTCACTATTGCCAAATAACAAACCAACAATATCAAATAATGCCTTACCTAAATTACTCTTACCAGAAGAGTTCTTTCCATACACAATAGCTTTTGTAACGACGCTATCAACTATGCATTCCTTATTAAAACGATAATCATGTTTAGACACCAAATCCAAACAAACTGTATCATTAAAACCCCTATAATTAGAAACACTAAACTTTATTAACATATCAACCACCTACCTATAACATATAATGATTAGAACCATTTTTCAATCTGTTCCGTAATTTTTTTACGGTAGTTAAAATTACCAAAAAAAAGATAAGACCAAGTCTTATCTCTAGAACAGTAACATTGTTATTTAATAGCCTCTTTAATGTTTTCGGCAATCCTTTCAATCACAGATACACATACAGAATTACCAGCTTGTTTATATAATTTTGAATCTGGTAAATTATTAGGCAAAACGTAATCTTCAGGAAAGCCTTGGGTATTAAAACACTCATGGGGAGTCATTTTTCTAATAGATCCATCTGTTGTTTTAATTAAGCACACATTATGTCCACCCTCGCCCTGATTCGCAGTTAAGGTTGGAACTACACCAGATTTATTTTTTCTTACATAAGTTCTTCGCCATTGATAAACAGCATTTTCATCATCCATACCTTCAACAAGTTTTTCATAAATATCACCTTTATATTTATTTTCAGTGTAATAGTATTTGTCATCTACTCTTTGATCAAACTGAATAATATCTTTTAAAGTTTTAGTACGTTCAATAGGAAAAGGAAAATTGAATCTCATGTATTCTTCATCATTTAAAAAACCAACAATATAAATTCTTTCTCTATTTTGAGGAATATTTCCATATTCCATTGCATTCATTACTTGATATTTAATTTTGTAACCAGCATCCTGTAAAGATTCAACTATAACCCTAAAAGTATTGCCATTATCATGACCGACTAAATTTTTAACATTTTCCAAAAAAACAATGCGAGGTTTTTTTGCCTTTATTAATCTTAACAATTCGAAAAACAGAGTGCCTCTACCCTTATCATCTTCAAAGCCTTTGCGATAGCCAGCTATACTAAATGCTTGGCAAGGGAAACCACCAAAAAACACATCAACATCAGGAATATCTTCCGGATTTACTTCTTTAATATCTCTACAATCGACCTTTAAATTAAAGTTTTTTTCAAAAGTTTTGACTGGGGAAGAATCCATTTCGTTGGCATATATGGTTTTAAAAAAATCAGTTTGTTCAAAACCTAAATCAATCCCACCAACACCAGCAAAAAACGAAGCACACTTTAACTTTTCCATATCTATATTAAACCATATTTTGCGGCGGGCCGCAATTATAATTGTTTAAGGACAGAGATAACACTCCATCCTTTCTTTTTTACTATTTTTTGCCTCTGCCAACCATGTTTGGCGGCAATAGCTTTGTCTTTTGAGAACTACGATTATCTTTGATAATTTTGCATTTTCGTATATCGAAAATTACATCCGGTTCCAAACCGTTTGGTTGAACAAATAATTCCAATAAACTTACGTGTGGTCTTCTGCCTTGTTTTTTCTGATCGTCTATCGTTTGTTTCTTATTTGCAGGATATTTTTCAAATTCAGTTGAATTTAAACCCAAATCATAAATGTACAACATATTATCATCCAACTTAAACCTCAAGAAAACTAGATTGTCGAATTCAGTTTTAGGGCCAAAAGAAGATAAATCGCCTTCGAATCTTGAAGTTGCCTTCATTTCGATTTTTCTACCCGCAGAATCAGTAGCATCACCAGTGGCTTCTCCACGATTCCACTTGTATCCTAAGCAATAGCAACCCATCGGCTCACTGATTGCATCAGGCATGTTGATTCCTCTATGAGTAGTACTTTGAATAAAAGTGTTCAAGTCCTTCCATTTAAAATACGCATCACATGTTTCATCAATTCTTGCAGAATCGATTTCGATTAAATCAAAGTCCTTATAATTAGCCATCCTTACATTTGGAGTGTTATCTCCTTCTTTATTATACATAATCATTATATTTGCCCCCAGAAACCTTGATAATAAGACGGATTTGAACAAGATAAATAGATATTATCTAAGAAGATTCCATTTTCATCTTCAGCGATTGCCTTTCCAAACTTTTCATACTCTACATTTTCTTTATCACACCCAAAATATTCACCTAGCTCGTAATAGTTTGAAATATTTTTTATAACTTCAAATAATTCAATATTTTGAATAACATTCATCACATCAATCAAAGTTTCAGCATAAACGCCACTTGATAGTATTACATTAAGTTTTTCAAAATCCTTTTCACTTATTTTTCTAACCATTAATGCAAAATCATTCAGTTGATTGATGCTTGAGTTAAAAACCATAAAATCATCAATCAACAACTCTGTTTTAAAGTCCAATATTCTGTACTCGTAAATTAATTTGCCATCACATGGTAAATTAATCCACTTTTCCTCATTAACAATTAGGACTTTTAGTTCCAATATTTTTTCTTTTTTCATATAGAAATTCCTCCTTACACTTCTTTATTGCCGTGAAAAAAGGGAATTCCTTACATTTTGCAAAAAAATGATGCCATTATTTGACATCACTCTTTATTTGATTTATTTAACTCCATCTCATGTTTCTTTTTTAATTCTTCGAACAAATCATCCCATTCAGTTTCTTCTAACCATTCATCATCCTTAGAAATAACAGGTATTCCTTTCGCATTATATTTAGTGTTCTTTCTTGCAAACTCATAATCTCTTTCATTATATTTGCCCACATTCATACTCACGTTAAATGGAATAGCCTGTTCTCTTACAGCCTGTTTAGCAGTTAAAGTGAAAAATGTAGTCATATCAAGCCCTAGATTAGACATAAGTTTCTGTAATTCAGCTTTTAATCTCTCGTCAATTCTTATAGTTATATTAGTATTTGCCATATTTAATTACTTCCTTTTTCTACACTTTAAAACATTGCACATATTATATCTTTGCGTTGTTATTATATCATACATACATATTATAAGAATTATCTTTAATTTCTAGTGACCATCAGTTAAATCACCACATCATTAAGCTGAACTATCTTTTTTAATATTTTCTTTTTCATTCATATATCATTTTCTCCTTTATATCTTTATTGCCGACAAAAATAAAAATTCCTCACATTTTTTAAGATAAAATAAACATATGAACAAGAAAGTATTGATTATATACACTGGAGGAACTATAGGCATGTCTAAAACAGAACATGGCTATGCTCCTGAAATGACATCATTCTTAAATAATTTAAACAAAATGGAAGAACTACACGATCCATCACT
>CAKUTY010000014.1 GCA_934692455.1 uncultured Erysipelotrichaceae bacterium | reverse complement strand
CTTCTAGGCTCTACTTCATCACCCATCAACATCGAGAAGACACTATCCGCATCAATCGCATCCTCAATAGTAACTCTCTTAAGTGTTCTTCTTTCAGGATCTAGAGTTGTCTCCCAAAGTTGACTTGGATCCATTTCACCAAGACCTTTATATCTTTGAATATCATACTTTTCATCACCGAAATCACGCTTTGCCAAATCAAGTTCTTCATCTGAGTAACAATAACGTAAAGTCTTTTGACCCTTACATAATTTATATAGAGGTGGCATCGCAATATAAACATAACCACCCTCAATTAGAGGCTTAAAGTAACGATATAAGAAAGTAAGCATTAATGATGCGATATGTTGACCATCGACATCGGCATCGGTCATGATTACAATCTTGTGATAACGAAGCTTAGAAATATCTAGTTCATCACCAAAACCACAACCAAAGGCCTGTATCATCATTCTAATTTCCGCATTATCGAAAATCTTATGCATACGAGCTTTTTCAACATTTAAAATCTTACCTCTTAAAGGAAGAATAGCTTGGAAGTTAGAATCACGACCTTGTTGCGCACTACCACCGGCTGAATTACCTTCGACGATATAGATTTCACAAATAGAAGCATCTCTACTTGCACAGTCTTTTAATTTAGTAGGCAAATTAGAACCACTAAAATCATCTTTTCTTCTAACTGTTTCCCTAGCCTTTTGAGCAGCAAGTCTTGCCTCTGATGCTGATTTAGCTTTTTCGATTACAATCTTGGCAATATCTGGATTTTCTAAGAAACATCTCTTTAAGAAATCACCAAAAATCTTATTAACAACCGGCTTAACTTCCGCATTGCCAAGCTTTCCCTTAGTTTGACCTTCATATTGAGGATCAGGGTGCTTAACTGAAATAATAGCTGTTAAACCTTCTTTTAAATCATCATTTGTAAAGTTAGGATCATCCGGTTTTAAGAACTTCTTATCTTTCGCATAAGCATTTAATACTCTAGCTAATGTTTGTCTAAAACCATCTAGATGCATACCACCTTCTGGTGTAAAGATATTATTACAAAATGAATATACTTTTTCAGTATAAGAAGTGTTGTATTCAAAAGCCACTTCTACTGAAATATTGGTAGCTTCATCTGTACCATCTACATATAAAACATCATCAAATAATAGATTTTCACCTTCATTTAAGAAAGAAACATATTCCTTAATACCACCCTCATATAAGAAAGTAGTAGAACCCTTATGTTCATCATCCTTATCCCAATTTAAGATAAATTTGATATTCTTATTAAGGAAAGCCATTTGACGAATACGATCATATAAAGTCTTATAGTTATAAATAGTTCCTTCTTTAAAGATTTCACCATCAGCCTTAAATCTTACAGTAGAACCTGTATCTTTTATATCACAAGTACCAATTTCATATAGAGGCTTATCAACGTGCCCTCCGTTATGGAATCTTACAAAGTAAACTTTACCATTCTTATGAATTGTTACTTCTAGCCATTCACTTAACGCATTAACAACACTGGCACCAACACCATGAAGACCACCAGATACCTTATAAGCACCACCACCAAATTTACCACCAGCATGCAAGACAGTAAAAATTGTTTCTACCGTAGAAATACCCGTTTTCTTATGAATTTCAACTGGCATACCACGGCCATCATCCTTAACAGTAACGATATCATTATTATCAACTGTTATTTCAATACTGTGAGCATAACCTGCAAGAGCTTCATCAACTGAGTTATCGACGATTTCCCAAATTAAGTGATGTAGACCTGCATCAGATGTAGTACCAATATACATACCAGGTCTTTTTCTAACTGCTTCCAGACCCTCTAAGACTTGAATATCATCTGAAGTATATTCATCATGTTTTATATTTGTATCAGGCATCATTGTCCTCCTTCTAATTTAATTAAATTTATCTTATTTCCAATTTTGATATTATTAAGATCAGTCCCTGTTATCACAACTTGATTATCATAAGGAATATTTCTTAATAAACGTAACTTATTATCATTATCAAGTTCTGATAAGATGTCATCCAATAAAATTATTGGTAACTCTTTAGTTTTCTTTCTTATATATTTTTCCAGTGCTAACTTAAAACTAATAACAGCAGCACGACATTGTCCTTGTGAGGCAATGGTCTTGATTAAAGAATAATCATAATAAAATTCATAGTCATCATGATGAGTACCAAATGTTGCGTAATGATTAAATAAATCACGCTCTCTACTTTTCTTCATCATGTTTTCTAAATCATTCAAATTACTACAAGCTAAATACTTAACGTTTAGTTTATGATTAGTTCCTAGTAGATTATTGAAGATATCATTGATTGATTCATTGATGACTTCAAAGAATTCATAGCGTTGTTTTAAAATAACTTTCATTTCTTCTAACATCTTAGTATCAATAATATCTAGATAATCCATATTAATTTTTTCTTCTTTTAATAATTTATTCTTATCTTTAAGCAATAAATTATAACGAGATAATGCGTTTAAGTATTCTTTACTTACCTTACCTATCTCAAGATCCATTAATCTTCTTCTATCACGAGGCATGTCCGTAAATAAATTAAGGTCAGATGGTTTAAATAAGATACAGTTTAGTTTACCAATAAAATCTGAAGTTTTTTTAACCGGAATATCATTGATATATAATCTTTTGCCATTATTACTGATAACTACTTTAAGATGATTGTTATCACAAAGTAAGTCAATCTTGGCGTAATCTGTACCTTTTCTAATAAGATCATTATCATTTAAGGTTCTAAATGATTTTGTATTAGAAACTACCACTAGACTCTCTAAAATATTGGTTTTGCCAACCCCATTTTTTCCTATGATGATATTTAATCCTTTTTCAAACTTAAAACTATTAGATTTATAATTACGATAATTATTAAGTTTTAAAGAATCAACTAACATATAAGATAATCTACTCCAAGGATACTTATCTTATCCCCTTTGTGTAGTTTACGACCACGGCGATTATCTTCTTCACCATTAACTAGAATGATATTAGAATTTAAAAAGATTTTAGCTTCGCCACCAGATGCGATAATGTCGGCAACTTTAAGAAATTGCCCTAATGTGATGTATTCATCTTTAATTTCAATTCTTTCCATACAGTATAAATTATAGCACTTTTTGGCCTATATTTTTTAGTGGATATATCTATACTAATAAAAAGAAAAAGCCCATATTTGGGCTTTAAATTGCTTATAAATGAATTTTATTGTTTTATCTATAGGTTCTAACCGGTGAAATCAACTGTGTGATACTAGGATCATTAGCATCTGTAATAATTAATGGTTTAAGTTCGCCAGAGAATGAAATAGTAATTTCATCAGCTGACATCGCCTTAATCGCATCAGTTAGGTATTTACCTGAACAAGATATTTCGAATGGATTTCCTTTGAATGAAACAACACTTATTTCTTCAAAAGAAGAACCATTAGAACCATTAGAAGTAACATCAACTGTCTTTTCATTAATTGTTAGTTTAACGATATTTTTACCATCAGCTTTGATGAAAGACGATCTATCAATGGCACTAGCTAATTCCTTGGCATTTACTACTAATTTTTGAGTGAATGCTGGTGGTATTAATCTAGCTACATCAGGGAATTCATCATCTAATAATCTTGTTTGAATGATTGAATTGTTAAAGATGAATGAAATCTTTTGAGCGTCAATGCCAATTTCTACCTCTTCTACATTAGAAATAGAATGATAGATGTCTAATAAATATTTCCTAGGAATTGTAATATTAAAGTCTAAGTCAGAATCAATATCAACTACCTTAGAAGCTAAACGATACGAGTCAGTCGCGTTAACATGTAACTTGCCATCTTTTGCCTTAAAGTTAACACCTGTTAAAACAGGACGTGTATCTTTTTCAGAGCAGGCAAAGGCAGTTTCATTAACAATCTTAAAGAATGTATAAGTATCAAATTTAAATGGTGTATTTGAACAATCAAAGTTAATGTTTGGATAGTCATATGAATTCATCGCATTGATTTTAACTTCTGATTTGCCACCATAGATTTTAGCCAATGAATTATCAAAGATTTCTACATTAATAGTATCGCTATCAATTTTTCTAACGATATCTAATAAGTATCTTGATTCAATAACATTTTCTCCTTCTTCTGAAATAGAAATGATTTCTTTATCTTCGCTGTTTTTAATAACAGTCTTAATTGAGATATTAGTATCTGAAGAAATTAATGTTAAGGAATTATTTTCTGCGATTAACTTAATTCCATTTAGTATTGGTAAAGGAGTAGTATTTGAGATTGCTTTTACGGCAGTTGTTAGTGAATCTAGAAATTCGCGTTTGTTAATTTTAAAAATCATGGTCGCTCCTTTTATATATAAATAATAATAATCTAATAATAATTAAGGTGTGGAAAGTTGTGGAAAACTTCAAATAACACGATAACTACTAATATATTTTAACATTTTTAGTATTGAAAAATGTGTTGAGATAGGTGGATTAAGATATTCTAGTTTTAATATCTGTTATCGCTTTTAAATAAGCTGAATCACTCTTACAAAGCTTTTCAACTTTCTCACAGGCATTGATAACTGTAGAATGGTCTCTTTTACCAAATTCATTACCAATTTCTTTATATGGAGAATCCAACATTTCTCTACATAGATACATCGCAATATGACGAGGTATCGCGATGTTCTTAGTTCTATTGGCAGAACATATCTGTTGTCTTGTGATATTGTAATAGTCACAAACAGCCTTCCTAATTTTCGCAATACTTAATTCATTCTTGGTACTATTTTCAACAACTTCACCCTTAAAGGCATCATAGGCTAGTTTCATAGTGATATGATCTTCACCTGAAAAGTTAAAATTTATGAAATAGAATAATAATCTATTGATGGCACCTTCTAGTGATCTAACGTCTTTTGAAAAATTAGTCGCAATATAAGATAAAACATCTTCGTCTACTTTATCTTGGAAGCTAATATTATTAGCGATTTTCATCTTTAAAATACGAATACTTGTTTCATATTCTGGTGATTCAATATTTACGTTTAAGCCTTGATTAAATCTTGATAATAATCTATCTTCTAATCCCTTAATATCCTCAGGTGATCTATCAGCTGTAAGACAAATTTGTTTTCTATTATTAACAAGTTTATTAAAAATTGAGAAGAATACTTCTTGAGTCCATTCTTTACCAGCGATGAATTGAATATCATCAATTAACAATAAATCTAAATCAAAAAAAGAAGATTTAAATTCATCAGTATTGCCATTTTTTCTAGCCTTTTGCAAGGCATCGATAAAGTCATTACCTGAAATAAAACCAATCTTTTTATTAGGCATATTAGATGTTACTTCATTACCTATTGCGTTTAATAAGTGTGTTTTTCCTAGTCCTGAATTTCCATATATAAATAAAGGATTATAGACCAAACCTAGATTCTTAGCACAAGTTAAAGATGCTACTTGAGCTTGACTATTTGATTTGCCAAGTACGAAACTTGCAAAGTTCATATTTGAATCTAGTTCCCTATCAAAGAATTCATTTTTAAATAAAGTAACCGTAGTTTGTTTCTTTTCTTCTTCAGTATTTAAAACTGCACACTTAATATCGTTATCTTCTAAGATGCTTTGAAGACATAATTCGATATCCCCTTTGTACTTATCCATGATAGAGAAAGTTAAATAATTGTTTGTTTGTATCTTAGCTACACTATCTTCAATAGTAGATAGTTTACTACCAGTACTAAACATATCTAATACTTGCTCATTAACAATTCCATTTGTTTTTATAAGATTAAGAGTCTGATCCCAGACACTCTTTAAATAATAATCATATCCATTCATATCCCACTATTTCCTTAAGTAAAACCAATTATACGTTTGAGTTTTCCACAATTCAAGGAAGAAAAATGTTGAGTTTTCCACATTCCACATTTTCAAAATAATTGTAAGCTTATAAACACTGAAGTTTAATGAGTTTTCCACAGTTTTCCACATAATTCAAAATGTTGATAAAAAGTTAATAAGTTTTCCACAGGATTGAAAAGTGTGGAATAGCGACAAAACTCTTAATAATTAACACGAATTTACACAATTGCGAATTGTTAAAACCCTTATAAACAAAGGATTTTAATGCATTTTCCACTTTTCCACACAATGTGGATAACTTTAAAAATGAGCTGTGGATTTTATGTTAATAAGATATGTTAATAAATGATAAAATATCACCCATTGTGGATAACTTATCAACTATGTTTATATAAAAGTTTTAAATTTCAAAATATGGCATAAATAAAGGACTTTTCCACATTATAATTAGGGCATGCATACTAAAGAATTAACGATTTTTACAAATATGTGTCTTATTTATAAGAATAATAAGATACTTGTACAAGAAAGAACCAAGAGTGATTGGCCTGGTATTACCTTGCCTGGTGGTCATGTAGAAAAAGGCGAAAACTTCTATGATGCAATTATAAGAGAAGTTAAAGAAGAAACAGGTTTAACATTATTAGAACCCATCTTATGTGGAATAGAAGAATATAAGCAGACCAAAGATGAGGATAGATATGTTATCTTATTCTATAAGTGTAATGAGTTTGAAGGAGAACTTAAATCTTCTGATGAGGGTGAGATATATTGGTTAGATAGAGATAAACTAGATAGTGTTAAATTATCACTTGATTTAGATCGTATGATAGAAATTATGGAAAGCGATACTTTGAGTGAACTAATTTATTATTTTGAAGATGGCAAGTATAAATCAAAGGTGGTGTAAATATGGATGTTGATAAGTATCAAGAATTGGCAATGAGAACTTTGAATCCTGAAATTGATAAGAAGGAATTAATTTTGAATGCTGCTATGGGTTTGTGTGGAGAAAGTGGTGAGGTTATTGATTTAGTTAAAAAACACCTTTTTCAAGGACATGATTTGGATGATGAAAAGTTAATTAAAGAACTAGGTGATGTAGCATGGTATTTGGCTGAAGCTGCTACGGCCTTGAATGTTAATTTGTCAGAAATTTTAGAAAAAAATATAAAAAAACTTGAAAATCGTTTTCCTGATGGTTTTAATAGTAATAGGTCAATCAATAGAGGTGAATGATATGTATACAACAAATAACTTATTAGATTTAGAACATACATTGGCGAAGGATTACTTGAGTAAGTTTAAATATCCTTGGCAAGCATTAAGTGGTATTAAAGAAGAAATTATCAGAATTGGTAAGACATTAGATAAGAATGAATATGATGAAGTAAAAGAGAATGTATGGATTCATAAAACAGCGACTGTATTTGAGAGTGCTTATTTGGGTGCTCCACTAATCATTGGTCCTAATACTGAAGTAAGACATTGTGCTTTTATTAGAGGTTCTGCATTAGTTGGGGCTAATTGTGTAGTTGGTAATTCATGTGAACTTAAGAATGTTATCTTGTTTGATAATGTTCAAACTCCACATTATAACTATGTTGGTGATTCAATCTTAGGCTATAAGTCTCATATGGGTGCAGGTTCTATTACTTCAAATGTTAAGTCTGATAAGACTTTGGTAGTGGTTAAGAACTTCGATGGTGAAAAGATTGAAACCGAACAAAAGAAGTTTGGAGCTATCTTGGGTGATCATGTAGAAGTTGGTTGTAATTCGGTTTTAAATCCAGGTACTGTTGTTGGTCGTAACACTAATATTTATCCTTTGAGTAGAGTTAGAGGTGTTATTCCTTCAGATAGTATTTATAAGGATTTTGATAATATTGTAGGCAAGAATTAATGAAAAAAGGAATTATTTTTGATTTAGATGGTACTTTAATTAATACTATTAGTGATCTTAATGATGCGGTTAATCTAACTTATCAAGAATTAAAAATTGATAAGTATGATGATGTGGATACAACAAGACAAAGAGTTGGTCATGGTATTCATAATTTAATTGAACAATGTTTTGTGGAATATCCTGATTTAATAGAAGTTGCATACAAGACATTCTTGGCTAAGTATGAACAAGTTTATGATAAAACTTCTACACCTTATCCTAATATTAAAGAGTTAATAGATACATTGATTAAAAATAATATTAAGGTAGGAGTTAATTCAAATAAGAATGATAATTATACTAAAAGACTTATTGAATTACATTTTCCAAACATTAATCAAGAATATGTCTTAGGTCATGTTGATAGTATGAAGGTTAAGCCAGATCCTGAGGGTGTTAACTATATTATTGATAAGATGAATCTTAAAAAGGATGATGTTATTTATGTTGGTGATAGTTTAACTGATGTAGAAACCGCCCATAATGCACATCTAAATTGTTTATCAGTTACTTGGGGTTTTAGAAGTAAGGGTGAACTAATTGATCATGACAATATCTTGGTTGATGAGCCTAAAGATATTCTTAAATATTTATAGAGACTGATTCATATTGAATTGGTCTTTTTATTATGAGCATACTATTAAAAAACTCTTATAAAAAGTGGACATTGGGATACAAAAGTAGATATTGAGAATAGAAAAGTGGACATTCAAGACAAAAAAGTGGACATTGAACAGTATCTGGTGTTGGAAAAGGAAAATATAAATTTAAAAGGTATTAGTATCCTAACTGTTTGTATACCATTAATCACTTAAATATTAGCTGAGGATGTTAATGGAATTATGAAAGAAACATCAACACTATCATTAGATTGTTCTGGTTCAATCATGTTAGGTTTGATGTTTGTAGTCTTATCAATTGTGTGTATATATGGTGCTGAAACAGTAAAAAAATAGAATAATGTCGCAAAACATACCCAAAAAATTAAGAATTTTGTCGCAAAACTGTATGTAAAACATTGGAATTTTGTCGCAAAACTGTTGAAATAATCAAAATTAGCGGTTAATATAAGGTTACAAGGAGAATCATTATGTTATATAGAAAAGCTTACGATAGATTATTACAATGGAAACAAAATAAAAATAAAACTGCATTATGTATTCAAGGTGCACGTCAAATAGGTAAGACTACAGTTGTGCGTGAATTTGGAAAGAATGAGTATAAATGTTTTGTAGAATTTAACTTTGTATCAGATTTGGATGCTAGAAAAATATTTGATGGTAACTTAGATGCAAATACTATTATCGAAGGCATTACGGCTTTATCTATGAAACAATTGATTCCTGGTGATACTCTAATATTATTTGATGAAATTCAAGAATGTCCAAATGCTAGAACTGCAATCAAATTTTTAGTAGAAGATGGAAGATTTGATTATATAGAAACCGGTTCTTTATTAGGAGTTAAAAATAAAATTGTAAGATCTTTACCGGTTGGTTTTGAAGAATTATATACAATGTATCCAATGGATTTTGAGGAATTTATTTTAGCTAACGGCCTTCAACAAAGTACCGTTGATAGTTTAAGAAAATCATATGAAGATAAAACACCAATATTAGATGTAGTACATACTACTTTAACTAAATTGTTTAACGCATATATTGTAGTTGGTGGTATGCCAAAGGTAGTTAAGACGTATATCGATACCCATGACATTACAAGAGTAATTGATAGTCAAAATGAAATTATCGAATTATATCGTCAAGATATCGCAAAATATGCAGATGCTAGTGATAGACCAAAGATTAGATCAATCTTTGATTCAATCCCATCTCAATTAAATGATAAAAATAGACGTTTTATCATCAGCAGTCAAAAGACTAGCGCCAGGATGGAAAGATATGAAGATTCGTTTAATTGGTTATTGGATGCTGGTGTTGCAAATGCGTGTTTTAATGTAAGTGAACCAGTCGGGGCTTTAAAACTTAATGAAAAAAGAAACTTATTTAAACTGTATGCTGGAGATACAGGTCTTTTATGTGCTTTATCAATGGATAACATCCAATTTAGTATTTTAAATAATGATTTAACTGTTAATATGGGAAGTATTCTAGAAAATGTTATGGCACAGATGTTTGTGGCAAATAATTATTCACTTCATTATTTTGACACAAAGAAAATCGGTGAGATTGACTTTGTACTACAAAATGGTTCAAAGATAGACTTTGTGGAAATAAAATCAGGTAATGATTATAAAAAACATAACACTCTAGATAGATTATTAGAGATAGAAGAATGGAAACCTGATAGTGCTATCGTTTTCTGTAAGGATAATGTTCAATGTATAGAAAAAATAACATACTATCCTTGGTATATGGCAATGTTTCTTAAATCAGAATCCATAGAAAATATGACTTATAAGGTAGATTTAGACGTTTTAAACAGTCTCGTTTAAAAGTTTTGAACACAAAATTGCCTTATAACCCTGTTCATTAGTTAATCTGATGAACTTGATTTCATAATTTCTAATCTTATCTTCATCAGTTTTACACTTGAACGCATAAGTAAAAGTATCATGCTTAGAAAGATACATAACTAGATATTCAGGACTCATAATTTCTAAGAAATCAGGACATAATTCTTTATCGATATAGTTATCATTAAAAATCTTGATTCTTTCATAATAAGCATTTACTTGAAGCGTCTTTTCTCTTACTTTGTTTAAGAACTTATCTTTTTTATATACTAACGAAACAAGATTATTTAATAAATCAACTTTAAAGATGCTCATATAATCACTCGCAATCGCTTCAAAAATGGCATTATTTGTTTGAATACTATTATATTCAGAAGTATCAATTAAAGTTGTGATAAGTACCCTCTTACTATCGCTTAAAAAACTTGTAGTTCTAGCAATTACTTCTTTTTCGTTTTCCTTGCCATGATTTAATACTTCAGTATAGTCAACACTACCATCATAATTCTTAAGTCTATAAAGCTTAATAATAGTCTCAGGATCTGGCATATAGGTATCTTTAGCTATTTCGAATAATTTATTTGTACAATTAAGTTCATCTTCGCTAATGTTATATATTTTCCTAGCTTTCTTATTCAAATGAATCATCTTATGTTCAGGATAGGTATAAGCCATAAGACCACATGACTCAGAATCTAATAAGTGTTTATAGAAGTTTTCTAATTCAATTTGATGTTTCTTTAGTTTTACATTATCATCATTAATTTTATTATTATCTTCTAAAGTAATTAAATCGGTAACATTTTGGTGGTAACCACCAATCACAATTTTATCTTTTCTATCAAAGTCTCTAGTACCACAACACCTAATATAAATTTGTCCCATTGTTGGGTGATCATAACGATAAATTATCTCAGATGTATCACTTAATAATGATTGTAAATAAAGTTTAAATAATTCTTTATCTAATTGACTTAAGTGTTCATTAAAGAATTCAAACTTTTCACTTGGTGAGAGATTAGAGTCACAACCTGCTAATTCATCAAAACAATCGTTACCACATAAAAAACATTCATCATTATCTATTTCTAAGCGCCAAAGACTTACCTTAGCCACTTCAAAGAACTTTTGCATATCATCTAACATCAAATTTCCCATAAAATACCTCAAAATATAACTTTATTATATTTCAAAAATAATTATTGACAATACAAAAGATAAAACTATAATGTAGTTAGCTAAAGCTAACCAATTAGTTATAGCTAACAGGGGGACTTATGTTTTTAGAAGTAAAAGATTTAAATAAAGGCTTTGGTGATAAGACAAATCATATTGAGGTATTAAAGAATTTATCACTAAATGTCGAAAAAGGAGAATTTTGTGTCTTACTTGGACCATCAGGAAGTGGCAAATCTACCCTCTTAAATATCCTGGGTGGCATTGATTATCCTGATAGCGGCGAGGTAAAAATTAATGGTGAAAAGATGAATTCACTAAATAGTAAGAAACTAACATTATTTAGAAGAAACCATCTTGGCTATGTTTTTCAAATGTATAATTTAATTCCTGATTTAACAGTTAGAGAAAATATTGAAGTTGGTGCATATTTATCAAAAAAACCACTAAATCTAGATGAATTAATTGAAACCCTAGGCTTAAAGGAACATCAAGATAAACTGCCAAGTCAATTATCTGGTGGTCAACAACAACGTACTTCAATCGGAAGAGCTATTATAAAAAATCCTGACATCTTATTATGTGATGAACCAACTGGTGCCCTTGACTACAATACTAGTAAAGAAATATTAAAACTAATCGAGAAAGTTAATCAAAAATATGGATCAACTATCATCATGGTTACTCATAATGATGCGATTAAATATATGGCTGATCGTGTTGTTAGACTAAGAGATGGCCAAATATTAAAGAATTATTTAAATGATAAAAAAGTAAAGGCTGAGGATTTGGAGTGGTAATATGAAAAATCCATTAAATAATCGTTTTAAGAGACAACTTAAAAATGATTTTGCGAAATATTTAGTCATCTTTCTATTGATAGTAATTATGGTGGCTTTAACATCGGGTTTTCAAGCCGCCAACAATTCGGTTGTTAAGACTATCCACAATAATGAAGTCCTTCTTAAACAACAGTCAGGATATTTTGTGACCAAAAAGAAATTAAATAAAGCGCAGATTGATTTGTTTGAAAAGGAAGCAAATTTAAATGTATACGAAGAGTTCTATAAAGAAGAAAGTATCGATAATGATACAACTTTTCGTTTTTATAAAGTAAGAAATGAAGTTGATTTACAAGAAGTATTGGAAGGTAGACTTCCTGAAAACGCTAATGAATTAGCTATTGAGAGACTATATGCAACTAATAATAATCTGGATATCAATGATGAGCTTACTTATAAAGGTATAACTTATAAGATAGTTGGCAAGGTGTCTTTGGTTGATTATAGCTGTCTATTTAAGAGTAATAGTGACATGATGCTTAATGCGATTACTTTTGGAGTTGGTTTAGTAACAGATGATGGTTTTAATCGTCTTGGTAAAGAAGATTGTAAGTATCGTTATGCCTATGTTTTTAATGATGAAACTCTAGATGATGAGTTTAAAGATATTTTATTAGCTAATTCACAGTTAGAAGAATTTGTTTCTAAAAAAGATAATAAGAGTATTACTTTTGTTTTAGAAGACGCTAAGAGTGATAGTGCTTCAATGTATATCTTCTTATATCTTATGATGATTATGACGGCTTATATATTTTCGATCATTATTATTAATATGATACAAAAGGATGCAACAATTATAGGTACTTTGATGGCTAGTGGTTATAGTGAACATGAACTAATAATGCATTTTATGTTTATGCCAAGTATTATTACTATCTTGGGTGTGGTTGTAGGAAATATTCTTGGTTATACGGTTATATTAAACGCAATGAAATCTGTTTATTATAACAATTACTCTCTAGCTTCTTTCCATACTTATTTTCAAGTAGAGACCTTTATTTATGTATCCTTAGTTCCAATGTTTATTATGTTTCTTATTAATTATTTAATTCTTAAGAAGACATTGAAACTAAGTCCTCTAAAATTTTTAAGAAAAGATTTAAGTAAGCATAGACAAAAAAGAGCTATAAAACTTAATCATCATATCCCTTTCTTTAGTCGTTTTAGAACGCGTATTATCTTACAAAATAAGAAGGCTTATTTAACTTTAATTGTAGGAATTATTTTTGCCAACTTATTATTGTTTTTTGGCTTAGCATTACCTCAAGTATTAAGTGATTATGTGGGTATTGCCAGTGAAGGTATTATTGCACCCTATCAAACAATATTGGATATGCCTATATCATTAAGTGATTCTAGTCATAAGTTGGAGGCTAGTATTAATTTGTTGAATTTTGCGAATAATGTAGAAACTGGGCTCGAATCTGCTGAGAAGTTTTCTTATTATGAACTTAAATATACAAGCAAAGATTATAAAGAAGATGATATAGCTTTATATGGCATTAATAAAAATAGTTCTTATTTTAAATATAACTTGAAGAGTAATGATTGTTATATATCTCAAGGATTACACAACAAGTATGGTTACAATATTGGTGATTATATTACCTTACATGAGGCTTATAAGGAAGATACTTATACTTTTAAGATTACAGGTATTACTGATAATAATGCATCATTAGAGTTGTATCTAGATAGAAATACTTTAAATGATATTTTTGAACTCGGTGATGATACTTTTGTAGGATATTTCTCAAGTTCTCCAATCACAGATATAGATGAAAACTATATAGGACAAGTTATTACGGCTAGTACCATGGCTTCTATTTCAACTCAATTACTATCTTCAATGGGTTCGATGATGAATATGTTCTGTTATTTTGCGATTATCGTGTTTGTGATAGTTTTGTATTTATTATCCAAGTTGATAATTGAAAGAAATACCCTATCAATTTCGATGTCTAAGATACTTGGTTATACCAATAAAGAAATCGCAAGATTGTATATTATTTCGACTACTATTGTAGTTATCTTTGCTTCTTTAATCTCGATACCAATATGTTATAAACCGCTGCTTGTAATGTTTTATGAGATGTTATATACGCAAATGTCTGGTTGGATTCCTTTTATTATAGATAAGGGAATTGGAGTGAAGATGGTGTTTATGAATATAGTGGTTTATATGTTTGTATCTATTTTTGAATATAGAAGAATTAATAAAGTGCCAATGGATGAGGCACTAAAAAACGTGGAGTAGTATTATGAAAAAGTTGCTTGTGTTAATGATGATAGTTGTTTTAAGTGCTTGTAGTGGTGAAAAAGAAGTTGTTGTAAAGAGTGGTCTTAATGAAGAATATGTAGAAGATAAGCAAGATTATAAGTATAAGGCATCTGATTTAAAAACTGATAAGGTTGAGGTGGTTTATGTGACTAGTGATGCTTATGGTGAGATTAAAAACATTGAAGTTGAGACTACTTTAAAGGCTAAGGAAGATGGTGAACTTAAGGATGTTAATGTCTTAAATAATGTGATTAATACTAGTGGTGATGAAGATCATGATGTTGAAGATGATACTTTGGTGTTTGAGAATCATGGTAGTGATATTACTTATAAAGGAAATATTAATAAAGACTTACCAGTTAATGTTAAGTTGACTTATTATCTTGATGATAAGGAAGTAATGGTAGAAGAATTAGCGCATAAGTCAGGTCATTTAAAGATAGTGGTTGATTATGTTAATAATACAAAAGTTCCTTTTCTTTGTTTAACTACGATGGTGCTTAGTGATAGGTTTTCTAATGTCAAAGTTGAAAATGGTAAGTTATTAAGTCTAGGTGATACCAAGATGGTAGTGTTGTATGGAGAACCTGGTCTTAAAGATAGTTTAATGTTATATAAGGTAGATACTTTTGATGATATTAAATTGAATGATAGTGCTTATATAGAAGCTGATGTTGAAGATTTTACTTTGGATTATACAGCTACTATTGTTTCTAATGGCTTGTTTAAAGAGATTAAGGATAATGATTTAAATAAGTTAAGTTCTTCTTTAAATGATTTGAGTGATTTGAATGAAAAGATTGATGATATTAAGGATGCTTCTAGAAAGTTAAAGGATGAGGGCAATAATCTAAAAGATGGAGTTAATAAGTTAAATGATGCGATTAATGGTTTGGATAAGGGAATAAGCGAATATAATAATAATATTTCTCAAATTGGTTCAATGATTGATGGTATTTCCTTATTAGCAACGTCTCTTGATGACTTATTAAAGGATACTAATGTTTCAAATTTGAAAGACAATGTTAATATGTGTGCAAGTATCTTGGATTCAATTGAAGTTAATTTAAATCTAATTATAAGTGTTAAGAATGATGTTGATTCTAATAATGAAAACATTGATAAGATTGATGTGAATCAAATAAATGATGAGGAAACTAAGAATGCAATATTGGCTTTAAAGAAGATTGATTTAAGTGGTGTTGATCTAGAAAAGCTTAACGATATAAAGAACGATATTAATGATATTAAAAATGATTTAAGTAGCTTTAATACTTTAAATGTTGATACTACAACTATAAAAGAAGAATGCATTGGATTAAGTGCTAATAAAGAATTGTTAGTTGGCGGTATGAATGAGATAGCTAATGGTAGTTCATCACTAAAGTCGGTAATTAATAAGTTAAATGAGAATATGCCTAATATGACAAAGGCAATAAGTGAATTTAGCGATAAGATGAACGAAGCAATCGACGATTCTTCTGATGATTTAAATAAGTTTTCTGGTACTGATATGATGAATATTGTGAATAATATTAAGATGTTGAAGAATAATGATAAGAATTATGATACTTTTGTAGGGAAGCTTGATGGCATGACAAGTAGTGTTAGTTTTATTATTGAGACAGCTGAGATTAAATAAGATGTATGTTATTTAGGCAACTATAACCTAATTGTCTTGTGTGTTTTATGGATATGAGCTACTTCTATATAGAGGCAGCTCATATTTTTTAATACATATAATAAAATGGCTATTTCTAGCCACATATTATTTATAGACCATCAATATAAGAGCTTGTATGTTAGAGTTGGTTTAATTAGCTTTCAGTTTCTTCTTATTGTTTTCATCCAAAACATAAAATACTCTTTTTTGTCTAATTAGACTGTTTACGGTATCCCTAAGTTTAGCGCTTATTCCCTTATAACCCATCTTAATAGCTAATTCAGTTAAAGAAAGATTTTCTTTTCTTAATAAATCTATAATTCTGTCTTCATAAGAATTGTCTTTTTTGGTCAAAAAGCTTTCATGAACTGGAATAACAACAGACAAATATCTTCTTTCTTCATCCATAATGAATTTAAGATTGCCTGATCCGTTTTCTTTTAAAGCTTTTTTAGCATTTGGAAAACCTGTATTTCTTCCCTCTATTAGTCTTAATTCTTTTAAGAAATCACCAATCCTACGGTTTCGATACATCATCGATCTTATTTCACCTTTTTCGATATCTTTATTACTGATACTTCTATCAAAACCAGGGAAACTGGTTATTTCTATAGATTCATTAGTAATTCTTACTGTGATTGGTTCGTTTATTTGATAAGAACGATGATACACAGCATTAGATAGAATCTCTTCTATTGCCCTGTATGGATAATTATAAATACGAATAGCCTCTGCTTGGTCTTCAACTTTTATTGTTAATTGTTTTATAACATAATTATTAATATATACTAGAGCATCTTTTAATTGTCTTTGTATAGGACCTTTAAATACTTTCTCAACCATATTTGTTCCAGTAGGATCTGGAATATCAACCACTTCTATTCGTGCATATCTAAAATATTTCTCAATATTTTCTGAAAACATTAATAAACCAACATTTAAAGGCTTAATACGCTCAACAGGACCACCTATAATTTGTAAATCTTTAGCCAAGTTTAGGGTATCCATTTCTTTAGATCTTTCATATAAAGAACTATTTATTTCTTTAAGGTGTTCCCTCATTAGACCTAAATCTAAATCATCTATTTCGGCTAATAAATTAGGTCTATCATCAAAAGGAATATTGCTAGAAACATAAAATAATTCCTTCTCTTCATCATTAGAAGCGATTACACTACTAGAAAATTTTCTAATATAGTAATACTTGTTAGATCCCTTAATAGTTACATCTTTAGGTGCTTTATAAGGTCTACCATAACCTCCTTGACACCAAATAACAATTACATACTTATCATCTACTAAACAAGGCTCTACTACTGGCTCATATAAAGGCTCTATATAATGACACTTTTCTCTTAATTTCTTTAAAATATTATCAATTTCATTTATATCAACGCCTTTTAATGGATATACTGGATGACCATTTTCTTCCTTCACTCCAATAACTATATAACCACCACCGATATTATCAATATCATTCGCAAAAGCACATATAGTTCTAATAATGGTTGCAGGATTATAACTTTCCTTAAACTCTACCCTATTAGACTCAACAACGTTTTGATTAATTAATTCTTTAATATTAACTGGAATTGCCATATACTCACCTCGACAATATTGTACAAACTAGACAACATTTTGTCTAGTCACTCGACAAATATTTGTCTAGTTACTAGACAAAACTATATCTAGTCAATTGATAATGTCTAGTGATTATTGTTGATAACTAAATATTGGTTTAAATTGTAGGTTAAGAATGATGTATAAAACTTAGTACACAAAATTAAAGTGGCTATCTCTAGCCACAAATAATATTATAAATAATAATCTTACTCGCTTCTAAGCGCAATAACTGGATCTTGTTTAGCAGCCTTTTTACTAGGAATAAAACCTGCCAACATTGTAAGTAACACTGAAATTAATACTAATATTAATGCTGGTTTAATATTTAAGACAGCATTAATATCATAAACATCAGTTAACTTATGAATTAGATTATTAATTGGAATAGTTAGTAGTGATGATATACCAACTCCTATGAAGCCTGATAATAGACCAATAATAAATGTCTCCGCATTAAAGATAGAACTAACATTATGTTTAGAAGCACCCATTGCCCTTAGGATACCTATTTCTTTAGTTCTTTCCATGACACTGATTAGAGTGATAACCGCAATCATAATACTAGATACAATCAATGAGATTGAGACAAAGGCAATTAATACATAAGTTACCGCATTAATGATTGTTGATACTGAAGACAGTAATAGACCTGTCATATCAGTATATGATATTTCTTTCTCTTCATTTACTGATTTATTATAAGTATCAATAAAATTTAAGAAGTTATCCTTAGATTCAAAATCATTGAAATAGAATGAAATGGAAGTTGGTTCTTCTTTATCTTGATAACCAAGGTTGATTAGATTGTTCTTATACGATGCACTAGAGCTAGTTAACATTGATGACATTAATCTAGATAATTCATCCTCGTCCATATCGAAATTAAAAGCACTAGAGAAGGCTTG
>CAKUTY010000013.1 GCA_934692455.1 uncultured Erysipelotrichaceae bacterium | reverse complement strand
GCTCACTTGCCCCAAAGACCTTAATAACCTTGCCATTACCTTTTCTTCTAGTAGCAGGCACATTAATCTTCTTACGGCCACTTAGATACATACCAGTCAAAGATTTATCAGAAGTAAGAATCTCTTCGGGAGTCCCAAAGAACATCACCTCACCACCATCCTTACCAGCACCAGGACCAATATCCACAATATAATCAGCAGCCATCATCGTCTCATCATCATGCTCAACCACAATAACCGTATTACCCAAGTCTCTCATACGCTTAAGTGTAGCGATAAGCTTATCATTATCCCTTTGATGCAAACCAATAGAAGGTTCATCCAAGACATACAAGACACCAGTCAAACTAGAACCAATTTGAGTTGCCAAACGAATTCTTTGAGCCTCACCACCCGATAAAGAACCGGCAATACGATCTAGTGTTAAATAATCAAGACCTACATCAATCAAAAACTTCAATCTTGACTTAAGCTCCACCAACAGCAATCTAGCTATTTCCATCTGTGACTTGCTTAATTTTAAATTAGACACAAAGTCATAAGCATCCACAATAGCCATCTTTGTAAACTCATAGATATTTAAGCCATTGATTCTAACTGACAAAACCGCATCATTTAAACGAGCGCCATGGCACTTAGGACAAGTAGACTCAGCCATATAAGAGAAATACCATTCCTTTGACATCTTAGAAGTAGTCTCCACATATCTTCTTTCAATCAAAGACTTAACACCCTCGATATAATCATTCTTAGAATACTTAGTACCACCACTTGACACTACATCATACTTAATAGGCTTATCAGAACCATATAAGATGATCTCCATTTCCTTCTTAGTAAAATCACCAAGAGGCTTATCCTTGTCTATCTTATAAGCCTTCAGTAAGGCATTAAAGTTTTGCCACTCAAGATTAGGTGTATCCACAATATTCTTATAATAACGAATACCACCTTCATTAATACTCTTGGACTTATCAGGAATCAAATAGTCAACATCCACCTCAGTCACAATACCCAAACCCTTACACATATCACAAGCACCAAGCGGTGAATTAAATGAGAAAAGTCTAGGCTCTAGCTTAGGCACTGTAAAACCACAATCAGGACAAGCATAATTACTTGATAATAATTCTCTCTTATCACCACACTTGATGATGCAAGTACCATCAGCTAACTTTAAAGCTAATTCAATGGAATCATTTAATCTAGTCTCAATATTCTCCTTAACAACAATTCTATCAACCACTACATCAATATCATGGCGCTTATTCTTATCCAAGATAATATCTTCATCCAAGCTTCTTAATTCATTATCAACATATAATCTTAAGAAACCCTCATTCTTTAACTTCTCAAACAAATCCTTAAAAGTACCCTTACGATTAGTCACCACATTAGCCAAGATTTCAATCCTACTAGCTAAAGGATACTCCATCACCTTTTCTACCATCTTACTGGTAGACATTGCCTTAATCAAAACATGATGATTAGGACAATAGCTTTCTCCACATCTTGCATACAAAAGTCTTAAATAATCATAGATTTCTGTAATTGTACCAACAGTAGACCTTGGATTATTAGAAGTAGTCTTCTGATCAATCGCAATTGATGGCGACAAGCCTTCTATCAAATCAACATCAGGCTTCTCAATACCACCCAAGAACTGTCTTGCGTATGATGATAAAGACTCTACATATCTTCTTTGTCCCTCGGCATAAATCGTATCAAAAGCCAATGAAGTCTTACCAGAACCTGATAAACCAGTCATCACAATCAACTTATTTCTAGGAAGTGTTATATCTATATTCTTTAGATTATTAACACGTGCCCCTTTTATCACAATATTTTCATTTGCCATAAAGTTATTTTACTTCATTTTTAAAAAGAATATATCAAGCTAGCATAAAAAATTCCCAAATCTCATTTACAATAAATATATGAAACTTATTGGCAACGATTGGGACACAATCCTAGAAAAAGAATTTGAGAAAGATTATTATAAAAACCTAAGAATATTTCTTAATAATGAGTATTCAAGCCAAACAATCTTTCCACCCGCAAAAGACATTTATAATGCCTTAAGAATCACTCCATATAATGAAGTAAAAGTCTTAATACTAGGACAAGACCCCTATCATGAAGAAAACCAGGCCCATGGCCTAGCCTTCTCTGTAAACAAAGGTATTCAAATACCACCATCACTATTAAACATCTATAAAGAATTAAATAGTGATTTAAACACATACATACCAGATAATGGTTATCTTATAAAGTGGGCTAAACAAGGAGTGCTTTTATTAAACACAGTCTTAACGGTAGAAGCTCATAAAGCTAATTCTCATAAAGGAAAAGGTTGGGAAATTCTTACTGATGCGATCATTTCAAGTCTTAACAACAAGGAACATATGGTCTATATCCTATGGGGAAGAAACGCTAGAAACAAGACCAAATTGATTACTAATCCTAATCATTTAATCTTAGAATCAGCCCACCCATCACCACTTAGCGCCTATAATGGTTTCTTTGGCTCAAAACCATTTTCTAAGACTAATGAATATTTAATTAAAAACAACTTAAGTCCAATTGATTGGCAAATAGAAAATATAAGGGAGAAATAGAATGTTAGTTAACAATATGACACTTAAACAAATGAGTGAATTTAAACCAAGTGAAGAAGACATGGCAATGTTACCACTTGATGTCATCTTATACATTAAAGTCGTCGCAGTATCTGCTACCAAAGAAGACAACTATGACATCATCAGATACTTCTTCAATAGTCCTGATTTAAAAAACTATCTAAAAGATTTTAATAAGACAGCAGTATATGATTTTAATGTCAGTGAAGATCGTTTTGTTACTATCTTTGAACTATATGGCAATAAGAATTACATGGAAACTAGCGAATACTTTAAGGAATTACTTGAATCATATGAAGGCAATGGCGAAGTTTTATTCAACTTCTTCACTCACGATGATAAGGAATATTTATTATCTAATTTAGATGGCATTGTGAAATTGGAACAATTATATGTCTAAGAAAAGAAGAAAGAAAAAGAAGAATAAACTAATACCTGTACTATCACTTTTAATAATCTTTTTGATTTGTCTTATAGCTATCTTAGATAAAGATGAAATAGAACCCATCTTTATTGAAAAAGCTGGACAATATGAAATTGAAAAGTTTGATACCTCAAATATGTATTACACATATAGTGATGACACTTACACCAGTATTGTTGGTATCGATGTATCCGAACATAATGAAAGCATCAACTGGAAAGAAGTAAAAGAAAGTGGTGTTGAATTTGCCTTCATTAGAATTGGCTGGCGTGGTTATACTGAGGGTGGAATCTATAAGGATGAACTCTTTGAACAGAATTATCTAAGTACTCAAGATGAAGGTATAAAGGTTGGTGTTTATTTCTTCTCACAAGCCACTACTGTAAAAGAAGCCCAAGAAGAAGCACTTTTTGTACAAAAAGAACTACAAAATAAACAAATCCAACTTCCAATAGTCTATGACTTTGAAACCGTAGAAAGTAAAGAAGGCCGTGCCAATCATCTTACTAAACAACAAGTAAGCGACAATGCCAAAGCCTTCTTTGAAATATTAGAAAATAAATATCAAGTGATGATATATGGCAATACCCCACTTTTAAAACTATATGATCAAGAGTTATTAGATAAGTACCCTTTATGGTTTGCCCAATTCTATCATAAACCAGAAACAACACATGACTTCGCTATCTGGCAATACAGTGAAAGTGGTAATGTACCAGGTATATCTAAGCCAACCGACTTAAATATCATGATGCTTAAGCGATAAAGCCATGTTCAATCTTAATACTTAAATTCAAGTTAGGGTTAACTGCCCTAACTTTTTCATTTAATTCTTTTCGGATATCACTATGTTCCCTATCATCATCAACTGGCAACAACAAGTCAAACACCAAGTTAGTATGTGATGTGCCCTTAACAATTCTAAAATCATGAATACTATATTTAGGATTCATTTCCTTGATTACCTTTAAAACTAAATTCTTATATTTATTGAGTTCTTCATCATTTAAAACAACTGGATCCATATGAATAGTAGTTAAAACTCCATACTTACCAAGAATCATATTTTCAATATTATCGATACAATCATGTAGATAAACAAAATCCTTAGATGCATCTACTTCAGCATGTAAAGTCACAAAACGACTACCAGGACCATAGTCATGGAAAATCATATCATGAATGCCAATTACCTCAGGATTATCCATAACCGTCTTTTTAATCTCCTTAATAAGTTCCTTATCAGGAGACTTACCAATCAAGATGCTGATTAAATCAGCTGATATCTTAATACCTGAGATAGTTACAATAATATTCACAAAACTACCTACATAGGCATCAATATTCAAGTTAAAGAATTTATATACCAATAATGAAATTAAAGTGGTAGCAGTCAATAATGCATCATTAAAACTATCTTGGCTTGTAGCCTCTAGTGTTTCTGATTGAATTAATTTGCCTGCCTTCTTGTTTGTATAACCCATTACCAATTTAACCAAAATTGAGAATAATACAACAATTACCGCAATGTAATTAAAAGACATATCGGCTTTATTAAAGATAGACTTGATAGAATCAACCAACGAAGTTAAACCAGCCACCACGATCAAAAAACCAATGATTAAACCAGATACATATTCAGCACGACCATGACCATATGGATGTTCACTATCAGGGTGCTTGCTAGCTACCTTAAAGCCTAATAATGAGGCAATATTAGAACCCATATCTGATAAGTTATTTAGGGCATCAGCTCTAATAGATAAGCTATTAGAAATAAAAGAAACAATTAATTTAAAGACAACTAAAATACAGTTACAGACAATACAAAAGATTGACATGACCACGCCATATCTTTCTCTTACTGTCTTATCTTTAGTATCCTTATAATTAGGAATAAATAATTTTTGAATTAATGTGAACATATAAAATAAAAAGTTCGTAAATACGAACTTTACTCTCCTTCTTTATATTTGATGACAAGATGTCTCTTATTGCCCTCACCGATTGAACAAGTTTCGACATGCTTGAAATCTTGAAGATATTGATGAATAACCTTTCTCTCATCATTAGGCATTGGATCAAGTTCTGCATCTACATGACTCTTCGCAACTTCCTTAGCTACTCTATTGGCAATAGCCTTCACCTTACGATAACGATCTTCCTTATAGTGATTAACATCAACAATAACATTAATACGCTTCTTGAAAGTAGCATTTACTGCAGCCTTCAAAACATTAGAAATAGCTCTTAAAGTTTGGCCATTCTTACCAATGATAATCGCATTATTCTCAGCATCCAAAACAACTCTATATAAGTTAGTTTCGTCAGCTTGCTTCTCGATAATAATTTCAATAGAAACACCTTGATTTAATTCAGTGAAATAAGCACCTAAATAATCAAAAATGAATTCCTTAATATCATTGGGTGTATAAGCCTCAACAGTAACACTATTGCCAATACCGAATAAGTGCTTCTCTTCACTAATTACTTCATATGTAATATCCTTAAGTTCACACCCACATGAACTTGTAATAGTATTTAATACATCATCTAATGTCTTACCAGTATATTGTTTCATAATTCCCCTCTCTAGTCCTTATGAGTAATCTTATCAATAACGATAGTCTTAATAATATTGATTACAGAATAGATACAGTAATATAAAGACAACGCTGTTGGCCAAGATAACATAATCACACCGATAAAGGCAGTCATACCATAAGTCATGAAAGCAGTATTATCTTTTGGCTTTTCATAGTGCTTATGATGCTTATCAGCTTCTTTCTTAGCTCTAGAAGTTGCCAACCATCTAACAATACTTACAGACAATAATTGGAAGACAATCATTAATACAAAGATAACGATTAATACCCAAGCATGTTGTGTGAAGGCTTCTCTTGGTGTTAAATCAAGTGAATAGCCAAAGAAAGAACCGTTCTTAACTTCAGCACTTCTTCTAACAGCTGCATACATTGAAATCAAAATAGGGAATTGAATGAATGTAGCTAACATTGAAGTCATAGGGTTGATGTTATACTTCGCATAAACCTTTTGCATCTCCATGGCAGCCTTTTGTTGGCTAGCTGAATCTGTTCTACCCTCATATTTTAATTGAATCTTTTGAATCTCAGGTTGAATCTCTTGCATCTTCTGCATCGCAACATTTGACTTAAATGTTAACGCCAAGATAATCGCATTCAATACTAAAGTAACAATTGTGATTGCCCAGAAAACACCTACATGAACACTCAAGTAGTTAACAGCTTGAGCTAATGGGTAAGTTAAGATAACAGTTAAGAAGCCATCAGCCTTAACATCACTAATTGGTGTAGACAATGAAATTAATTCGCTACTATTACTACAACCACTTAAAAATAGTAGTAAGAATAAGGAACTTAATACAATTGTTAGTTTCTTTTTATTCATATACACAAAAACTCCTTGCAAATACTAAATAATTATAGCTTTTTTAATAAGCTTTTCCAAATTGTTTTGATTATCACTGAAACTTTTCTCTAAATAGCCCTTTCTTATAATCACTACAAGATCGCTTGGACTATTATCAAAGTCATAAATATTAGCGAACATCATCCTAACTTGACGTTTAATTTTATTACGTTCAACCGCATTTCCAAGTTTCTTAGAAACAGAAATGCCCACTCTAGAATGTGACTCTTGTTTCTTGTAATAATAAACGATAAAGCTTTGATCAGCTACACTCTTTCTCTTTTTAATAATCTTGGAAAAATCCTCGTTTTTCCTAACTCTATATTTTTTAATCATAAGTTTTAAAAAAGCCACGTAAGTGTGGCTTTAATTAAGCAGATAATACCTTTCTACCTTTAGCGCGACGTCTATTGATAACCTTACGACCACCAACAGTTTTCATACGAGCTCTAAAGCCACAAGTATTTTGGTGCTTTCTTTTACTAGGCTGATAAGTTCTTTTCATACGAGCCACCTTTCTTTAATCGAATTACTTTAATATTCTATTAAATCTGATACTGTTTGTCAAACAATTATTCAGCCTCAACAGACTCTACTTTAACATCCTTTTCACTAATATATTTATTAACATATTTCGCAATGATATAACTGCTAGAGCCCATTTTTAAGGTAACACCGGTCTTTGTCTCAAAAATCTTAGGAACTGCTAAAGTAGACAATTCTTCTGTATTAATATTTTCAATATCTACAAGATTAAAATTAACCTCCAACAAACCTGAACTAGCACCTTTGATATTATCCAAACCGCCTAACTTTTCAATAATATCTTTAATTGTCGTCTCATCCTTAGTTGGATTAACCACCATATAACACAAATGACGATAATATAGAATACATAAAGCTAATACCAACACAAAACAAATAACGCCAACCATAATAATCGAAATAATCGCATCATAATGATTGATACTTCTAATATTAATAATGAAATCAGGGAAATTTCCAGGCAAAGCCGTAATAGCTGAATAATTACTAATAGAAGAGCCTAAATAAATACCAGCATAAGTGAAATAGCCGTATACACAAGCCCCCACAAACATAAAGCCAACTAATAGTAATGGGCTTGTAAACAACAAGAACAACATTAGTGGAAGTGGTGAACCACATATGATTGACAACAATGTTAAGAAAATCAAAGGTACAATCATCTTAATCTTTGTTTCCTTGTTTGTAAAAGATAAATAAATGCCCAAATAACAAGCTGGAACCATAAACATATTAATCACATAATAAGGTGTAATAAATCTACCAGCACCAGTATAAGTTGTCACACTGTCCTTAACATATTGCCAAATATTCACATCACCCACGATACTCTGTCCTGACAAAGTTTGAAACGATCCACCAAGAGATGTAAACCAGAATGGATATCTAATCGCATTAGACAAGCCTAATATTGACATTGTTTGATCTAAAAAACCATAAATCAACATCTTATAAGGATCATCCAAGTTTTTAGAAATATAAACTATACCCTTGGCAAAATATGCATAGAATAAAGGGCCAATATAAGAAAATAACATACCAGCAGCCGTACAAAGTACTACATTGTAAATTAAAGCAGCTGAATCCTTATGTAAAAAACCCAACAAACTATGACTAGAACGATGCCTACTTCTGATATAAGAGAACCTTGTAATAAAAGCCACCACAAAAGCACCAATCATACCTGTTTCAAGTGGATACTTAGCATTGCCATTAATATTAATCATCGCATTTATACCGGAATTTGTTGTATAAGCGATACTAGATAAATTTTGTGGTACAAACAAAGTCATCGTAATCAAGAAACTAAAATAACCAACTAAAGCCAAAAGAATTGGAATACCACTATTTGCTTTCTTACAAACAAGATAAATCATAAAAATCAAAGGCAAATTAGAAACAATTGTCTGACCTAATAAAGCACAACCATCCGCAAACATCAACAAATAAGTGTTTGAGAAAGTATAAAAAATATTAACATTTTCATTCTTAATTAAAAAACCAAATGCCATCAACATAAACCCAAAGAAAGCAGTTCTAAGAGGCATTTTACAATTTTCATACAAATACATTATCTTCTTCATACCTTTAATTTTATAATAAAAAAGAGAGGTATTTTTATGAAAGTTGGAATTATATGTGCCCCAGGGCTAGAAGAATGTGAGGCATTACTTGTTTACGACCTACTTTATAGAAGTGGCATCGACGTTAAACTAGTAGGACTAGAAAACGAAATAACATCATCACATAATGTTTCATTTAGAACAGATATTCACATCGACGACTTTAATTATCAAAATTATAATGCGATAATATTACCTGGTGGCATGCCTGGCACCTTGAATCTAGAAAACGATTCAAGAGTAAATAAGATAATCGATTATTTCATGGAAAACAACAAACTAATCTGTGCAATCTGCGCAGCACCATCCATACTTAATCACAAAGGTCTTCTTAAACAAGAACGCTTTACTTGCTACCCAGGCTTTGAATGCGGACTAAAACCCGCAAAAGAAAAAGTGATCAAAGAAGGAAATATCATCACTGGCATCGGACTAGGTGGTGAATTTGAGTTTGCCCATCTAATCATCAAAACACTACTTGATGAAGAAAGCGCAAACGAAGTATTTAATAAAATTCAATACTAGGGGGAAAAATGAACGCACAAGAATTTACAGAAAAGTACTACGTAAAAAGAGAAGGAACCAACAGTGTCAAATGGGATAAACCCAACGTTAAAGGTAAACTACCTTTATGGATTGCCGATGCTGACTTTAAGGAACCACAAATCGTAATCGATAAGCTAGTTGAAAGAATTAGACATGGCAGTTATGGTTATTCATTCTTACCAGAAGATTACTTTGATGCTTATATTAAGTGGAATGAAAAACAATCTAACATTACCTACAAAAAAGAATGGATTAGATTCTCTAAAGGTGCCATCGATGGTTTAACACATGTTATTTGTTCACTAACTAATGAAGGCGATGCTATTTTGATGACAACACCAATCTACCATCACTTCTTCTATACAATTGACAACACTAAAAGAACACTAGTTGAATCACCACTTATCAACGACAACTACCACTTTGAAATGGACTATGAAGACATCGAAAAGAAAATAGTTGAAAACGATGTTAAATTAATGATTCTATGCTCTCCATGTAACCCAGTAGGAAGAATCTGGACTAAAGAAGAATTAGAGAAGCTATTTGAAATTACACATAGACACAATGTCATTGTTGTATCTGATGAAGTTCACTCAGAACTAATCATGCCAGGATACAAATTTCTTCCAAGCTTAGCTTTAAAAGAATATGAAAATGACATTATTACTCTAAACGCTGAATCAAAGACCTTCTCATTAGCTTTGTTCCAACATTCACACATCGTATGTCCAAATGTTGAGTGGCTAAAGAAAATTGATGAATACCAAACATACCATGATATTCAAGATCCTAACGCTTTCAATGGCTTAGCTTCTTACTACTGTTATAAGTATGGTAAAGAATGGTTAGATGGTTTCACTAATACAATCTATGAGAACTATCTATATTTCAAAGAAGAAATGAAAGATTATTGCGACATGCCTGAACTTGAAGGCTCATACCTAATCTTCCCTGACTTCTCTAAATCAATTAAAGAAGCTAATGTAGCTGAAGTATTAGAAAAAGAATGCAACATTCTTGTAAATTCTGGTGTCTCATTCTCAAGAGACTATGGAAGCTATGTTAGAGTTAACTTAGCTACTTCGCTTGTAAATATCAAAGAAGCAGTTACTAGAATCAAAACCTATATAGACGAAAGAAGAGCCTAAACTCTTCTTTCTTTTTACTTAATTAAACTTTCGCTATAGAAGGCCTTAACCGCCTCTACCATATAATCATTATCCAAATTACCAGCTGTCTCCACACATGAATGCATCGCCAATTGAGCTAGGCCAACATCAACTGACAACATCGAACTATGATTATTAGAGATATTACCCAAAGTACTGCCACCCCTACTATCACTTCTATTCGCGAAGTATTGATAAGGAATATTATGACGCTCCAATAAATCCTTTAAGAGACCAATACTTAAGCCATCACTTGTATAAGCCCTAGTCTCGTGTTTAATGACAATACCCTTATTCATTGAAGGACGATTCAAGGCATCATGCTTCTCATTATGATTTGGATGCAAGGCATGAGCATTATCACAAGACAGCATAAAACCTCTTGCCAACAAACGATAATAATCAATGTTCAATGAGTTACAAATTCTATTTAAATTAGTAAACAAGAAATCAGAATCAGCACCCTGTCTTGTACTTGAACCAATCTCTTCATTATCGAAACAACAATAAACATTGATATTATTGTCATTGAAATTATTCATAAAACCAACTAAACAGTTATAAGCACATTGAAGATCATCTAAATGATTACCTGTAATAAATTCATCATTCTTGCCCCATAAATAAGCACTATTCACAGGATACAAAAACAAGTCATAACTTAACACATCCTTACCACTATCTTCCTTTAAGAAACTTAAAATATCACCCTTTTCTAATGACACCATAGGAAGCATATCAACTTGTGGATTTAAGTTTAAGTTGGTATTAACCTCTCTATTCATATGAATCGCAACAGATGGAATTAAACAGAATGGCTTATCATACTTATAAGAACATGACTTAACACTTCCATCTTCCCTATAAATAATTCTACCTGCAATACTAAGTGGTCTATCTAACCAAGAATAGAAAGTAACACCACCATATACCTCGGTATTCAACTTAAAGTAACCACCATCATAGCTACAACAATTAGGCTTCAACACAAAAGATGGACAATCAGAATGAGAAGCAGTTAACTGTAAAGAAGGATTCTCTAAGTTATTACCAACATTAAAGGCCATAACACTAGAACCATTTCTAATGATGTAATACTTGCCACCCTTATCTAAAGCATATGCATCTCTTTCATCAAGTTCTACATAATGATTCTCATCTAAAATTTTCTTAATACTATCAATCGCATTATAGCTACTAGGACTATTATTTAAAAATTCAACTAAATTCATTTCACACCTCTTAAATATCTACTGGCATTAATGGCACAATTAGCACCATCGCCACAGGCAGTAACTACCTGTCTTAACTTCTTTTGACGACAATCGCCTGCCACAAAAATATTATCATATTTTGTATAGCCATTCTCATCAGCGATAAAATATCCTCTATCATCCAAGTCTAACAAATCCTTAAAATACTTATTATCAGGAACTAAGCCGATAGCCAAGAAAACACCATCACATAATATTTCCTTATCATTAAAACTAACACCTTTAAAACCTTCATCCACAATATATTTAATATTTGAACAATTAAAATAAGTAGTGATATTATCATGACTCTCTAATTGCCTAATCAAAGATGCTTCACCAGTAAATTCGCTTAAATCTTGTAAGATAATTACTACCTTACAGATATTAGCTAAGATATCAGCCTCAACTAAAGCTGAATTGCCCCCACCTACCAAAACTACTGTCTTATCTTTATATAAACCAGCATCACATACAGCACAAAAATGTACATGTTTACCAATCAGTTCTTCCTCATGTTCAACATTTAAACGACGATGAATACTACCAGTTGCCAATATTAAACTTTTACAAAGAATATCACCTGTATCTTTTAAGTTAACAGTAATAACATCACCTGGTGACACTTTAACACATTCATCAAAAACAAGTTCACCACCCAAGTTACTAACCTGTTCTAACAATAGATCACCATACTCATCACCACTGATTTTATTAAAACCTGGAATATTTAAAACACTTGGCGAACTTGTAATCTGTCCGCCAAATACATCTCTTTCAATAACTGCTACACTATGGCCATTTCTAAGACCATAGATGGCAGAAGTAAGTCCCGCAGGACCTCCTCCTACTATCACTAAATCATAAATATTACTCATGATCTTTTAAATAATCAACTGCCGCATTAGTACCACAGTACCACTTACCATCAGTATCGATAATTGTAGGTGTCTCTACAACCCCTAGTTTTCTAGCTAACTCAGTATCTACACTACAATTTACCTCGTTATAGCTAATACCCTTTAACTTCAATCTTTGTTCAGCTCCCTTACACTTAGGACAATGATCCTGTACAAAAATAGTCAAAGATTCTGGCTTATAATCCACTTTTTCTTCCTTAACAATCTCTTCTTTCACTTCTTTAGCCTTTAGAACAGTTGAATCATTTGGAAGATACTCTACACGATCCTTAAACTCTTGAGCCTTACCATCATTCCAGTTAGAAATAGGACGATAATAACCAGTAATACGAGACCAAACTTCAGTCTTCTTACCACAAATTGGACAAGTATAAACCTCACCTGTAATATAACCATGATCCTCACAAATAGAATAAGTTGGAGAGATAGTATAGTAAGGTAACTTATAATTAGTCGCAATCTTCTTTACAAGACTTGCAGCAGCTCTCCAATCAGGAAGCTTCTCACCTAAGAAAGTATGGAAAACAGTACCTGAAGTATATAAATTCTGGAATCTATCCTCAATATCCAAAGCTCTAAATACATCATCAGTAAAACTTACTGGCAAATGAGAAGAGTTTGTATAATACGGAACCTTAGAATCATCATTTGCTGTAATAATATCCTTATATTCCTTCTTATCGTGCTTTGCCAAACGATAAGCCGTAGACTCCGCAGGAGTAGCTTCCAAGTTGTATAAATCGCCATACATCTCTTGATAAATTACTAGACGCTCACGCATATGATTCAAGACTTCTTCAGTAAAGTCCTGGGCAATCTCTTCGGTCAAATCAGCTTTTATCCAATTAGCATTTAAACAAGCCTCATTCATACCAACTAAACCGATAGTAGAGAAATGATTCTTAAATGTACCCAAATATCTTAATGTATATGGATATAAGCCATTCTCTAATAACTTAGTAATAACTTCCCTTTTAATCTTTAAAGATTTGGCTGAGATATCCATAATCTTATCCAAACGATTATAGAAGTCTTCTCTATCCTTAGCTAAATAGGCAATACGAGGCATATTAACTGTAACCACACCAACAGAACCTGTTGATTCACCAGAACCAAAATAGCCTCCTGATTTCTTTCTTAATTCTCTTAAGTCCAATCTTAAACGACAGCACATTGATCTAATGTCACTTGGCTTCATATCGGAATTTACATAGTTAGAGAAATAAGGAGTACCATACTTAGCAGTCATTCCAAACAATAACTTATTATTCTCAGTCTCCGAGAAATCAAAATCCTTAGTAATTGAATAAGTAGGAATTGGATATTGGAAACCTCTACCATTGGCATCACCCTCCAACATTACCTCAATAAAGGCCTTATTAATCATATCCATCTCTTTTTGACACTCTTTATAAGTATATGGAAGTTCTTCACCACCAACCAAACAGAATTGTTCAGCCATATCCTCAGGAACTGTCCAGTCTAATGTAATATTAGAGAAAGGTGCTTGCGTACCCCAACGAGAAGGTGTATTAACACCATAGACAAAAGATTGGATACATTGTTTAACTTGCTTATAAGATAAATTATCTTCTCTTACAAAAGGCGCCAAATAAGTATCAAAAGAAGAGAAAGCTTGGGCACCAGCCCACTCATTTTGCATAATACCCAAGAAATTAACCATTTGATTACACAAAGTAGACAAGTGCTTTGCAGGGGCAGAAGTAATCTTGCCCTTAATACCACCTAATCCTTCTTGAATTAATTGTCTTAATGACCAACCAGCACAATATCCTGTAAGCATACTCAAATCATGAATATGAATATCACAATTACGATGGGCATTTGCGATTTCATTTGGATAAATCTCACTCAACCAATAGTTGGCTGTGATTGCCCCAGAGTTTGAAAGAATCAAACCACCAACCGAATAAGTAACTGTCGAATTCTCTTTAACACGCCAGTCAATTGAATCAACATAAGAATTAACTAACTTCTTATAATCCAACATTGTTTCTGATAAATTACGGGCCTTTTCTCTTTGTTTACGATAAAGAATATACGCCTTAGCAACATCAGCATAATTGCTCTCAGACAATACCTTCTCAACACTATCTTGAATATCTTCTACATAAACCTTGCCATCTTTTACTTTAGTCTCAAAATCAGCACAAGTTCTAAGTGCCAATAGTTCAACCACACTTGGATGAAAGTCTCTACCAACTGCCGCAAAAGCCTTACCAATCGCATTAGAAATCTTATTTACATTAAAATCAACTTCCTTGCCATCTCTTTTAATCACCTTATACATGTTAGTCCTCCTGAATTCCTCTTACATATACATTATCAATATATTTACTCAATACCTCTTGGTATTCTTTCAACCTACTTTCATCCAAACTATTCAAACCACTTTGGATACAACTTTCTCTATTTTCAAAATTCTGTAGATAATATCTTTTAGCACCCTTTAACCATTTGCCTAATGATTCAAGATCTAAATCCTCATGGAATTCCTTGACAATTGTAGTCCTAAATTCATAATCAACCACATTAGACTTTAGATACTCAACGCTTTTCTCTATACCACTTAAGTCCATATCATTTAAACCGCAAGTGAAGCTATATTTATCCTTGGTATTCTTAATATCCATAGCTACATAATCTACTAAACCCTCTTCAACCAATTCTTTCAATAAGTCGAAACAATAGCCATTTGTATCTAACTTAACCATCAAACCCAAGTCCTTAATTTGTCTACATAAGTCTTTGATACCTTCTTGTAGTAAAGGTTCACCACCACTTATACAAACACCATCTAATACATTCTTTCTTTTCTCTAAATACTCAAAGATCAACTTTTGATCAATTTCACCCTCTTGTTCATTCAAGAAAACAAGTGAACGATTATGACAAAATGGGCATCTAAAGTTACAACCACCAGTAAACAAAGTAGCTGCCATCTTACCTGGATAATCTAATAAAGTAAGCTTTTGAAGACCATAGATATGAATATTTAAATCATTCTCATAATGAGGATATTCCTTAGCCTTATTATTAAGTCTTTCAACAACACTAACATAAGTTAAATAATCTTCCCTGCTAATATCCTTAAACAAATAATCCTGCCAACCCTGTCTTATCATATATAATTCGGGCATAATATGATCACACTTTGGCGTTGTATTCAATAACTTCAACCTTTTATCCTCACTACTTAAAGTCATCTCAACATAATTAAGTTGTTCCAACTTTTGAATAGCCTTAGTAATAGTCCCTTTGTCATAAGCACCAATAACAGCCAATTCATTCATCGAAAGACCCTTATGTTCATAGATTGCCATCAATATAAACATTTGAGTATAAGAAATATCGTATTTAGATAATACCTTGTCATAATATTTTTGGTTACAACGATTCAAAATCATTGGATCCACATTCATTAGTCTTTCCATAGTGTATTCATTATAACAAATGGTTGAACATTCAACTAATTTAATACTTATTAATTTAGTAATCCCTGAAACAATATTTCATAGTTATAATAATTTTATGGAAAGATACTTGATTATTTTTAAAGGACAGGTACAAGGAGTAGGCTTTCGCTACACTTGTCAAAGAATTGCAACTGAATTAGATCTAACAGGACAGGCAAAAAACCTCGACAATGGTAACGTCGAGGTTGAGATACAAGGTGATGAAGATCTAATCATGGCCTTCATTAGTAAAATGTTAAAACAAGGAAGCTACCTAAGCATAGATGGCTTCAAAGTTAGAAACTTCATTAGAATCGAAGACTATTATCTTAAAAAAATACCATGTAAAGAAGAAAAGAACTTTAAGATTCTATACTAAAAAAACGATACATGATAATAGAACCAGCCATGGCAACATTCAATGAATCGATATTATGCATCTGAATCTTAACAGTCTCATCGACACTTATAAAGACTTCTTTTGATACACCAGATCCTTCATTGCCAAGCACGAAAGCCATCTTAGGGCTTTCTTTTACTTCATCTAAGAATAAGCTATTTTCTTTTAAACCAGTGGCATAAATAATATAGCCCTTTTGTTTTAAATCCTTTATTTGTTCAACTAAATTCCCTCTAAAAATATTCAAATGATAAATAGCACCCTTAGAAGCACTTAAACACTTAGGATGATAAATATCGGCACAATTTTCACTTAAAAGAATAGTATCAAAACCAAACAAATAAGCACATTCCATGATTCTACCGATATTTAAAGGATCAGAAAGTTCATCCAACATCATTATTCTTGAACAATATTCTCTTTTTTCCTCTATTTCCTTGCCAACCCCAATATAGTCAAGGTCATCTCTTTTAGAAATCTTATTTAAAACAACTCTAGATACCTCATAAGCCTTATCAAAGTCAAAAGGCCTTTGGCCACAATAAATCAAAGTATCCAAGTATCCTTGTTTATAAGCTTCCAAAAGAACTTCTTTATCAAGGATTAAATAATTATGATCACGATACTTCTTTAAATGAAGACGTGTCCAATCTTTTACCTTTTTATTTTCTAACGATTCAATCATTTCTCTGTCCATATAAAAGTGTTGAGACAACACTAACAGCACTAGCTGCATTCAAACTATTTCTAAAATCATTCCCATAAGGAATATATAAACCTGTATCCACTAAAGATAATAACTTAGATGAGATACCTCTTTTTTCACCACCGATTAAGAATAAACATTTAAAATCAAATCTAACTTTAAAGATATCCTTTGAATCATCACCCCTATATAAAGAATAAAGATGATACTTACCCTTCAAAGACTTAAGATATGCATACTCATCATCTACATACTTAATATTTAATAGTTCATAAGCACCAGCACTAGATTTAATAATCTGAGCATCCAACTTAGAATAATCCCTAGCCTTTAAAATTACATTAGAAACGCCCAAGGCATAGATGGTTCTTAACATATAACCGATATTAAAAGGATCTTCAATACCATCAATATAGAAGGCATCACCATAACCCAGTTCATCACTTCTTCTTTCACCCACTTCAGCAACAATGCCACCAAAAGTCTTACCAACTTCAAATTTATCGAAAGAAGAACGCTCTAATTCCTCAATAAAGATATTCTTATTCGCACAAAGTCTTCTAATATAATTAAAATCCTTAGTTCTTTTAGCTTTGTCTATATATACCTTATAAACAGCGCGCTTTCCACCTTGGATACAAGCCTTAACAGCGATAGCCCCCTCAACAATCATCATTGACCTTTCTAATCATATCATTCTTACTAACCTCAAAAGGCATACGAATAACCACAAGTTGACATGGCTTATGAGCTTCATTTAAGAAATTCCACTCATCATCAAACATCACTGTATTCTTAAATCTTTCATTATTAACTCTTGGACCAAAGACTTCCAAAGCATCATTTATATCAAACATATTCTTAACTTCAACTAAAGCCAATGAGCGGTTCTTGTCATAAGCCTTCACAAGACCCACATAATCATGGGTAACCCCACTGCCATTGACACCATATAAGTGTTTAGAATCATCACATTTACCGCTCAAGAAACCCGAATCACTCAAACGATTCTCTGCCTTAGTCAATTCATTATTATAGTAAACCAAACGATCATCCTCTAAATGACCCTTTTCATACACTTCATCTATAAGCATACGATAAGTCTTTACTACCTGGGCAATATAATACTCTGATTTCATACGTCCTTCAATCTTTAAAGACGCCACACCACACTTAATCATCTCTTCTACATAGTCAGCAGCCCTCAAGTCCTTAGAAGACATAGATAATGGACAATCCGGATCACTAATCAGAGTGTCGCCCTCATAAACATGATATTTCCAACGGCAACTATGAGCACAGCCACCTCTATTAGCGTCTCTATTAGTCATACGATTACTTAAAACACAACGTCCTGAATAATTAGAACACATGCCACCATGAATAAACACTTCAAGTGGTAAAGAAGAAACAGAACTGATAAGTTTGATTTCATCCATTGAAACTTCTCTACCAAGTACCACGCGATCTGCCCCATACATCTTCAAAACGCTTACCGCATCACTATTAATTGAAGACATTTGAGTTGAAATATGCGCTTCCATTCTTGGATGATGTTTCTTAACATAATTCACAATAAACAAAGAAGACACAATAATCGCATCAACACCAATTTCATCTAAATAAGCTAAATATTCTTTAATTCCCACAAAATCATCATCATGGAAAACGATATTAACAGTAATATATACTTTTACACCCTTACTATGGGCATATTCTACAATTTCTTTAATATCCTCATTTTCAAAATTGGAAGCACGAGAACGCAAAGAAAAACATTTGCCCCCTAAATAAATGGCATCAGCACCATAGTCAACTGCTATCTTAGCCTTAAACAAGTCCTTAGCAGGAGCCAATAATTCAATTTTATTCATTGTCATCCTCCTTTACCTTACTTGTTTTATTTGATAAGTATCCATTAGAAAATTGATAATTATCATATTTACTTAAAATATTCTCTTCTAAGAATACTGCATTCACATTACTAACTCTTTTTACGTCTCTTAAAATCGCAAAAATTAAATTAGTATCTTCAATAAAAGT
>CAKUTY010000012.1 GCA_934692455.1 uncultured Erysipelotrichaceae bacterium | reverse complement strand
TATCCAAACTATTTATGGCTTTGGTTATCGTTTAAGTTAGTATGAAAAGATTAAAAATCTGGATAAATGGCTTTAATTTAATACAACAATATTTTGTTGTGTCTTTTTTAGCCATTTTTGTTTTTATGTTATTTATATTTCAATATTTGAATTTCAATATTGATACTTTCACTAATGAACAAATGTTCAGTTATCTACATAAATCTCAAAATTCTTTCTTGGATGCTTCTACAGTTGATTTTGATTATATTGATAATAATTGTACTCATTATATTTATAAGTTTGGAAGTGAAGTTGATAATGAAATCGTTCATGAAATTCTTTCAAATGAAAAGGATGGAATTATCAGTTCTAAAGATAATATCTTAGAGGTAGGTGATCAACGTTTTGTTTATAGTATTAGAAATATTGGTGATGCTTATTTAATATCAATAATTAACGATGATTATCGCAGAGAATTTAAAAGTTCATTAATATCAGGTATTTCTAATTCATCTATCGTTATTATTGTTATTGTTTTTATGATTTTAATGATGTGGGTTTATTCTTTAATTCATCCTTTAAATCAAATTAGAAACTATATAAAAAAAGTTAAAGATGGTGAAAAGGCCACGCTTGTTATTAAAAGAAATGATGAAATAGGTGAAGTGGCTGAGGCTATTGTAGATATGACAGATGAATTATCAGCACAAGAAAGAATCAGAGAAGAGATGATTCAAAACATATCTCATGATTTAAAAACACCTATCGCAACTATTAAGTCTTATAGTGAAAGCATTAAAGATGGCATTTATCCTTATGATACTCTAGAGAAGAGTGTTGATGTTATTATTGAGCATGCTGATCGTTTGGAAAAGAAAGTATATTCTTTGATTACTTATAATAAAATTGGTTATCTTCAAGATAATGATGAAGATGCCAAGGCTGATATGCGTGATGTGATTGAAAAGGCTATTCTTTCATGCAAAGTATTAAGAAATGATGTTTCGATTGATACTAGTGATGTTATGAATGATATTTATTTCCATGGTGAAGAAGAGGCCTGGAGAACAGCTGTTGAAAACCTTTTGGATAATGCCCTAAGGTACGCCAAAAGTGAGATAAGATTTACTTTAAGTCCAGATTTATTTGAAATATTTGATGATGGTCCTTTAATGAGCAAGGATCGTTTGGATAAATTATTTAAACCTTATGAAAAAGGTAATAAGGGTAACTTTGGCTTAGGCTTGTCAATAGTTAAAAGGGTATGTGATACTTTTGGTTATTGTGTTGTAGGTGAAAATAAAAATGATGGTGTAGTTTTTAGAATCTATTGTAATAACACTAAGGCTAAAGGGAAAAAGAAAGTATAATTGACTTATGAGTTTTGTAAGAATTGATGATATTGATATTTATTATGAATTAAATGGTGACAAGGGTAAGGATGTCATTCTTTTGCATGGTTGGGGACAGAATACAATTATGATGGATTTTATTGCTCAATCATTAAAAGAACACTTTAAAGTTTATAATATTGATTTACCAGGTTTTGGCAAGAGTGAGGAACCAAAAACTGCTTATTCTATCGAAGATTATGTTGAAATGTTAAGACAATTTGTAGAACTAAATCAAATCAAAAATCCAATTTTAATTGGTCATTCTTTTGGCTGTCGCATTTCTTTGTTGTATGCCTATAAATATCCTGTTAATAAGATGGTGCTAACAGGTGCAGCTGGTGTTATGGCAAAACATGATCTTGAATGGTACTTAAGAGTTTATAGCTATAAAGCTGGCAAGATTTTATTGAAACCGTTTAAGGGTTTAAGTGCTAAACTCAGACAAAATGCCGGTAGTAGCGATTATAAAAATGCTAGTGAAATCATGAAACAAATATTAGTTAAGACTGTTAACTTTGATATTAGCCCTTATTTAAAGAATATTAAACCTGAAACATTGTTGGTTTTTGGTGAGAATGATGAGGCTACGCCGCTTTGGATGGGTGAGAAGATGGAAAAGGAAATGCCTGATGCGACTTTGGTTGTCTTTGAAGGTGATGATCATTTCGCTTATTTTCACCAACCAGATCGTTTTTGCAGAGTATTAGATGCGTTTTTAAGGAGAGACTATGAATAATTTATTTTATATTTTAATAACTTTAGTATTTCTTTGTTTAAGTCTTGTATATGTTAAGAATACTTTACACGTTTTTCAACAAAATCGTTATGAATTCTATCGTTATACTGAATGGCTATTTGATAAGAATAATGTTCATTACTCTAATGCTTTAGTCTATGTAGCGTTGATGTTGTTGTGTTTTGTTGTTCCTAAGAGTATTAGGTTGCCTTTGATATTATTAATCACTGTTGTCTTTACTTATATGGTGATTAAAAAAGAAATGAAAACTGAATATGTAAAACCACTTGTGTATACTGATAGAGTTAAAAGACAAATTGTTGTTTATGCGATTTTAAGTTTTATTATTACTTTCTTATTAACTAAAAATTTACATAATTATTTAAATCTTGTAGGTATTATTAGTATCTATTTACCATATTTATTGATTTATTTAGTCGCAATCATCACAAATCCTATCGAAAATGCGATTAAAAAGGGTTTCGAGAATGAAGCTAGAGATATTTTAAAGAATGATGATAATTTAATTAAAGTTGGTATCACGGGATCTTTCGGTAAGACAACTACCAAAAATGTCGTTAATGATATTATTTCATCTAAATATTTAACTTTAATTACACCAGCTTCTTATAATACACCGATGGGTATCACAAGAACAATTAGAGAAATGTATAAGCCTATTTATCAAGTATTTATTTGTGAAATGGGGGCAGACCATGTTGGTGAAATTACTTATTTGATGGATTTTGTGAAGCCTAAGTATGGTATTGTGACATCTATTGGTCCTCAACACTTAAATACTTTTGGTAACTTAGATAATATCATTAAGGAAAAGATGGAAGAGATTGAAAGATTACCAAAAGATGGCGTTGGTATTATTAATTTGGATAATGAGTATATTGCGAATTATAAAATTAACAATACTTGTAAGGTTGTTAGCGTTGGCATTGAAAATGATAAGGCTGATTATAGTGCTTACGGTATTAAATATTCTAATACTGGTACAACCTTTAAGGTAAAGCTAGATGGCAAGGTAGCTACTTTTAAGACTATATTATTAGGTAGTCATAATGTTACTAATATCTTATGTGGCATTGCCTTAGCTAGAGAACTTGGCTTAAGTAAAGAAGAGATTATCGATGGCGTAGCTAATATTAAGCAGGTACAACATCGTTTAGAGATTAAAAAGATTAATGGTTTTACATTTATCGATAATGCCTTTAATTCAAATCCAGTTGGCTGTAAGAAATCACTTGAAGTCTTATCTATGATGAACGGTAAAAGGGTTATTGTGACACCAGGCCTAGTTGATTTAGGTAAGGAAGAGGCTAATGAAAATTATGCCTTTGGTGCTTATATGAAAGATAGGGCTGATAATGTAATATTGGTTGGTGAAAAGAATACTGAGGCTATCTATAGAGGCTTAAAGGACAGTGGCTTTGATATGAATAATGTCAAGGTTGTAAATAGTGAAAAAGAAGCCTTTAATGAAGTTTATACAAAGTATAGTGTAAAAGATACTATTCTTTTGGAGAATGATTTACCTGATGCCTTCATTCATTAAGAGGTGATTCTATTATGAAAAATGATTTAGATTTATTTGAAGATAGAGAAAAAGATTGGCTTGCCAAAGAGATAAGAAGAGAGAATTTGTTAGTTACAGACTTTGATATTAATGATGCTAGAAAACTAAAACTTGAGCATTATCAAGCGCATCACGGTAATATCAAGCCTAAGAAATCTAATAATGAAGCATTAGATACTATTCTGTTATTTCTTTTCATTTTTTTGGTGATGACTATTGTGTTTATTTTTATGACATTAGCTAGAGGCTATTTTTAAGAAAGGTTTATTTTTATGATTTTTGTGATTATTGTTATTGTGCTTATTGTGGTTGGTTTAATTTCTTGTATGTGTATTGTACCTCAAGGTAGTGCTTGGGTTATTGAAAGACTTGGTAAATATAGTTGTACCTGGCAAGCTGGTTTGCATATTAAGACTCCTATTTTAGAAAGGGTTGTTAGAAAGATTTCTTTAAAGGAACAGGTTGCTGATTTTGAACCTCAATCAGTTATTACTAAGGATAATGTAACTATGATGGTTGATTCAATTGTCTTTTTCCAGGTATTTGATCCAAAGTTATTAACTTATGGAGTTGAAAGACCAATTGCGGCGATTGAGAATTTAAGTGCTACTACTTTAAGAAATATTATTGGTGAATTATCACTTGATGATACTTTGTCTGGTAGAGATACTATTAACTCTCAAATTACCCAAATCTTAGATGACGCCACTGACAAATGGGGCATTAAAGTTACTCGTGTTGAGGTTAAGGATATTACTCCTCCTAAGTCTATTCAAGAGGCTATGGAAAAACAAATGAAGGCTGAAAGAGAAAAAAGAGCTATTATTTTGACTGCTGAGGGTGAGAAACAATCTCAAATTACTCGCGCAGAGGGTGAAAAGGAATCTGCAATTCTTAGAGCTGATGCGGTTAAGGAACAAAGAATTAGAGAGGCTGATGGTGAAGCTTTGGCAATTGAGAAGGTAGCTAAGGCCCAAGGTGAGGCTATTAAGTTAATTAATGAAGCGTGTCCTAGTGATTCTTATTTGAAGATTAGATCTTATGAAGCACTTGAAAAGGTGGCTGATGGACAAGCTACTAAGCTTATTGTTCCTAGTGATATTCAAGATTTGACAAAGACAGTGGCTGAAGTTAGGGAAGTGTTAGACAAATAATGCAGGGTAGAGTAAGAATAGATGATGAACTAGAAGAGGCAAAGGTTGCAGGACAAAAGGCTCTAGATAGTTTATATGAGGCACTAAGACAAATTGATGGTGCTAAGACTGCTGGTATTATTGATATTTTTTCGGATAGTTTCCTAGTAGGCTTATTTAAGCATCATAAGATGCATGAGGTATCTTCTTGTTTAAAACAAGCTCAAAGGGATTTGGAAGTATTTAAAAGAGAATTGACTGATGTTTATTCTTTTGATGATAATAACTTGAGGACTGATGATTTTGTTGGTTTAACTGATTTGTTTTTTGATAATATCTTTTCTGATTTGGCAATACAAAGACGTATTAGTGATGCCAAGGTTGAAATAGAGGCTATGATTGATAGAGTAGAAGATATACTTGCTAGATTATAGAAGGGTGTATAATGTTTTTATGAAATTAAATGTTGCAGTATTTTTTGGAGGTATGTCTTGTGAACATGAAATATCATGTATCACAGGTAATCAAGCATTAAAGGCACTTGATGATACAAAATATGAAATCATACCTATTTATGTTTCTAAGGAAAACGACTTATATACAGGTTCTAACTTATTTGAATTAAAGAATTATTATGATCTTGATAAGCTATGTAAATCATTGGATAAAGTGTGTTTATATAAGGATGGTAATAAGGTTTATCTAAAGCCTATTAAGGGAATGTTTGCGAAGGCACAAACTATCGATGTAGCTTTCTTGGCTATGCATGGTACTGGGGGCGAAGATGGTTCTTTACAAGGAATGATGGAAATGTTGGATCTTCCTTATACTTCTAGTAATGTATTGGGTAGTGCAGTAGGCCAAGATAAGGTTATAATGAAAGAAATCTTAGAATATGAACATGTTCCAATGGTTCCTTGGTTCTTTGTCTATAGTAATGATATTACAAATACTTATAAGGTTATTGAGGCTAAGGCTGAGACGATTGGTTATCCGCTTATTGTTAAGCCAGCTAATTTAGGTTCAAGTATTGGTATTGAAATTGTTCATAAGAAGGATGAATTAAAGAGTGCTTTGAGTGAATGTGCTAAATATGATGATAAGCTTGTTATTGAAAAGATGGTTAAACAATTAAAGGAAATTAACATCTCAGTAATGGGCAATAGTAAGGATGCTAAGGTTAGTGCTATTGAGGAAGTAATGAAGGGTGATGAATTCTTGAGTTTCTCAAATAAGTATCTTGGTGGCGGCAAGGGAACTAAGGGTTCTAAGCCTACTAAGGTGGCTCCTACTAAGGGTTCTAAGGGTATGGCTAGCGCTAGTAGAATTGTTCCAGCAAGACTTGATGGTAAAAAGCAGGAACAAATTGAAGAATATGCGCTAAAGTCATTTAAGGCTTTAAATGCTTCTGGGGCAGTTAGAATCGATTTTATGATTGATAAGGAAGATGGTTCTGTTTATGTCAATGAAATTAATTCGATTCCAGGTTCACTTGCTTTCTATCTATGGAAGGAAGTTGGCGTTGATTTTAGAGAAGAATGCGATTTGTTGATTAATAACGCATTGAATGTTTATAGAGAAAAGAAGAAGAAAGTTCGTTCTTTTGACACAAATATTTTAAGTAATTATAAGGAGAATTAATTATGTCAACACCTCACAATCAGGCAATTATGGGAGATATCGCTAAGGTTGTATTGATGCCAGGCGATCCATTACGTGCAAAATTTATTGCGGAAACTTTTTTAGAGAATCCTGTTCAATTCAATTCAGTTAGAAACATGTTTGGCTATACAGGAACTTATAAGGGCAAGAAGGTGTCTGTTATGGGTTCTGGTATGGGTATGCCAAGTATTGGTATCTATTCACATGAACTATATAGTTCTTATGGTGTAGAATCTATCATTAGAATTGGCACAGCTGGTGCTTATAAGGAAGAATTAAATCTTTATGATGTAATTTTAGCTGATAGTGCTTATTCTGAATCTTCTTATCCTTTGGCTATGTCTGGTGTAGATACACATGTAACATATCCAAGTGAAGAATTAAATAAGACTATTTTGGATAGCGCTGCAAAGGCTGGTATTCCAGTAACTTGCGGTAGAATTCATTCTAGTGATGTTTTCTATCATGATGCATCTTCTAACTATATGGATGGTGTTAATGAAAATAACTGCTTAGTAGTTGAAATGGAAAGTTTTGCGCTTTTCCACAACGCTAAGATGTTAAATAAGAAGGCAGCTTGTATCGTTACTGTTTCTGATTCTTTAGTTAATCATGTAGAGACTACTGCAGAAGAGAGACAAACAGCTTTCACTAATATGATGAAGATTGCGCTTGAGGCTGCTATCGCAAATGAATAAAACAACTCGTAAGGCTTTTGTGTGGATTTTAATAATCCTAATGGTAGTTATTACAATCTTACCTTTGGCTTCATTATTATTTACTTCATGAAAAAGCTTATATTATTATTTATTTTATTACTATTATGTGCTTGTTCTAACGAGTATAAAAAGCTTGGTTATTCTGTTAAGGCCGCTAATGTCATTAGTAGCTTAGATGAAAAGGACCAAGTCTTTTTTAGTGAGTATGATGAGAATTTAGATTCTATTCTTTCTAATAAAGATTTTAAATTAGAAAATTTAAGATTATATATTCAATTTAGTAGGCACTTAAATGGTGATAATATCGTTAGATTGGTGAATGATGGTACCATTGGTTATTTTAACTATGGTGTTATTAAGAATTTGACTTCAAATAAAGACTTTGTTGTTGAAAAGATAAATGAATATCTTGATTTATATAAGGATATCAAGGATGTAGATACCGTTATCTTTATGGCTAAACAAGGAATTGATTCAGATGTTGAATTGGTATCTAAGCTTATTAAGGATAAGGGGTATATTGTGGATAATTTGCCTTTATATCTTAAATATAAGGGTGAGAAAGAAGAAACAAGAAGTTTAGTTGAATATGTTAATACCTTAGGTTTCTTAAGATATTATGAGGATAATTTTTATGCTGAACCTGATAAGTATGGAACTGAAGTATTAGTTAATAAATATTATTATTTGGGTCCTGATTACGTACCAACTGATTTAATTGAATTAAAGGAATATGGTTATGGTTCTTTAAGAAAAGTGGCTTATGATGCTTATGTAAAGATGTATGAAGCTGCTAAAAAAGATGGTGTTAGTTTCTATGTAACTTCATCATATCGTTCATATAAGACACAGGTTATCATTTATAATCGTTATTTAACAATTGATCCACAAGAGAAAGTTGATATCTATAGTGCTAGACCTGGTTTCTCTGATCATCAGACAGGATATACGGTTGATATCTTAACTTCAGGTCATGACTTTGATACCTTTTACTTGACACCTGCCGCAAAGTGGTTGGCTGATAACGCTTATAAGTATGGATTTATCTTAAGATATCCTAAAGGTTTAGAACAAGCCACTGGTTATGAATATGAGGCATGGCATTTCCGTTATGTGGGAGATGTTGCGAGTGATGTTTATAAAAGTGGCTTAAGTTATGATGAATATTTCGCAAAGTATATCGAAGAGTAGTAGAATATATAGGAAAGAAGGTTATATATAAAATGGGTATGTTTGATAAGTTGTTAAACAACTTAAAATCTAGTCGTAAGACAATTGTTTTTACAGAAGGTAATGATGTGCGTATTTTAAGCGCTGCACAAAGATTATTAAATGAAGATTTAATGGATGTTATCTTATGTGGCAACGTTGATGAAGTTAATGGTGTTGCAAAGGAGAATGGTTTAGATGTTTCTAAGGCTACAATCTTAGATCCTCTTACTTATCCTGAAATGGATGAGATGGTTAAGACTATGGTTGAGCTTAGAAAAGGTAAGATGAGTGAAGAAGAATGTAGAACCTTATTAACTAAGTGTAACTACTTCGGCACAATGCTTGTAAAGATGGGCAAGGCTCATGCCTTACTTGGTGGTGCTACTTACTCTACTGCTGATACAGTAAGACCTGCTCTTCAATTAATTAAAACAAGAAAGGGTGCTAACTTAGTAAGTTCTTGTTTCATTCTTGAAAGAGAAAAAGAAGGCGTTGAAGAAAAGTTGGTTATGGGTGATTGTGCTATTAATATTGCTTATACTGATAGACTTGATAAGGAAGGCAATGTGGTATTAAGTGCTGCTGCTCAACTTGGTGAAGTTGCAGTTGAGACTGCAAGAACTGCTAGATATTTCGGTATTGATCCTAAGGTTGCAGTATTATCATTTTCAACTTATGGTTCTGCAAAGGGTGGTACAGTAGCTTTATCTCATGATGCAGTTATTGAAGCTAGAAAGATGGATCCAGAATTAGAAATTGATGGTGAATTACAATTTGATGCCGCTATTTCTCCAGTTGTAGCTAGTGTTAAATGTCCTAATTCAACTGTTGCAGGTAAGGCTAACACATTTATTTTCCCATTGATTGAAGCTGGTAATATTGGTTATAAGATTGCTCAAAGACTTGGTGGTTATGCAGCATATGGACCTATTTTACAAGGTTTAAATGCTCCTATTAACGACTTGTCTAGAGGTTGCGATGCTGATGAAGTATATGTAATGGCAATCGTTACAGCTGGTATGGCTGAATAATAAATAGGAATAACGGCCTATTGGCCGTTTTTTAATTGCTTGTATGAAAAATGATTTAGGTAAAGATAAAATTAGCAAGTTAGTTTTTGCGATTGCGATACCTAGTATGATAGCTCAAATTGTAAATGTCTTATATTCGGTAATCGATAGAATCTATATTGGACATTTACAAGATGCCGGTTCTTTAGCTCTTGCAGGTGTTGGTGTGTGTGGACCAATTCTTACTATGATAGCTGCTTTGGGTTCACTAGTTGGTGTTGGTGGTGGTGCATTATGTGCTATTAAATTAGGTGAAAAGAAAGATGATGTTGCTAGAGATATTGTTTCTAGTTCTTTTATATTGTTACTTATAATCTCAATAATCATTCCACCAATTATTATTTATTTTCAAGAGCCTATTTTATTATTATTTGGAGCAAGTGAAGCAACACTTCCATATGCTATTAGTTACTTTAAAGTATATCTATTGGGTACACCATTTGCGCTTCTTACAATAGGTATGAATAACTTCATTAATTGCCAAGGTTATTCTAAGCTAGCTATGATAACTACTTTGATTGGTACTTTTATTAATATTATCTTAGATCCAATCTTGATGTTTGTTTGTAATATGGGGGTTACCGGTGCTGCCTTAGCTTCCATTATTGGTCAATTTGTTTCTTGTGTCTTTGTCTTATATATCTTGATGTCAAAGAAATTAGAAATTTCATTGCGTATTAAGAAACTCAATTTAAAGTTATCTAGCGAAATATTAACAATTGGTTTTAACCAATTTATCATTGTAATGTTTGATAATGTGATGATTATTGCGCTTAATTCTTTATTAAAGAAATATGGTGGCCAAGAGGCTGATACTTATATTGCGATTAATGCTATTATTCAATCTTTTATGTTGATAGTAACAATGCCTTTAGGTGGCATTAGTGGCGGTACACAGTGTATTCTAAGTTATAACTATGGTGCTTATAATGTTGATAGGGTTAAGGAAGCTTTCTATTATCTGATGAAAGTTTGTGCATGTTATTGCACGATTATGTTTGTTGCGGTGTATTTGTTTGGCAATGGTTTTATAACTTTATTTACTAAAGATTTATATTTAAAAGAAATGACTTTTAAAGCATTAAAAATATATACCTTATTCATTATTCCACTAGGTTTTCAATATGAGATGGTTGATGGCATGACTGCCTTAGGACAGGTTAAGATTTCCTTATTCTTATCTTTCTTTAGAAAGTCTGCATATTTTATTATGTTGTTTATCTTACCTTTATTCTTTGCCCCTATCTATATTTTTGCATCAGAGAGTATATCGGATATACTTGCACCCATTGTCTCTTATCTAGTTGTTAAACATAACTTTGATAAGATTATGGAGTGGAGATTATATTGTAGGACAAATTAAATCATTAATTTCATCTTTAATATTTAAAAGATATGCAGCATACTTATTGATGTTTGCTGATGTCATACGATCCTTGGGAGCTGAAATCGATATCGCATAAGTAGGTTTATTTTCAAAATCATTTATGGCAATAGCGATACATTTCACTCCTTTTTCCATTTCTTCATTATCTAGGGCATAACCATTATTACGCACATTACTTATTGTTTTTAATAAAGTTTCAATATCTACAATTGTATTGTTTGTATAAGTTTTGATGTCACTAGATTTAAAAATATCTTCTATTTTTTCATCACTCATATAAGCTAACATAGCTTTGCCAACCCCTGAACAATATAAGGGAATTGCTTTTCCAATTTTTGATATTAGTCTTATTGAATTAGTAGATGTTTCTACTTTGTCAATATAAACAGCAGTATTATCCACGAGTTTAACTAAGTGCACTGTTTCGTTTGTATATTCAGATATTTTTTTAAGATAGGGTCTACAAATTGAGGCCATATCATTTTTTTCTAGAATTTTACTTGAAAGAGCACAAATTTTAAAACTAGGACGATATTTTAAATTATTCTTATCTTGATAAACATATCCTAACATCATCAAAGATTGTAAAAGACGATGAATGCTAGCTTTGTTGATATCTAATTCTTTTGATATCTCAATAAGTCCACATTCACCTTTATCTACTAATAATTCTAAACATTTGAATAATTTTTCGGATACTTGAATAGGGTTTTTGTTTTCCATAGTACAAAAAGTTGTATAATCTAAACGAAGATGTTTCGTTATATGGAAACTTGTTCCACAATACGAAACTATTGTAACACATTCTAAGGAGGAATACAAAAAATGAATGATGTTTTAAAGAAAATTTCTGAAGTAGGAATACTTCCTGTTGTTGTATTGGATGATGCTAAGGATGCTAAGGATTTAGCGAAGGCTTTAATTGAAGGTGGTCTTCCTTGTGCAGAAGTAACTTTTAGAACTGCTGCCGCTGAAAAGTCTATTAGAGTTATTAGTGAAGCATATCCTGAGATGCTAGTTGGTGCTGGTACTGTTTTAAGTGTCGATCAAGTTAAGAAAGCTGTTGCAGCAGGTGCTAAATTTATTGTTTCTCCAGGTTTTGACGAAGAAGTTGTTAAATATTGTTTAGATAATAATATTCCTGTGACACCAGGTGTATGTACTCCTAGTGATGTTCAAAAGGGTTACAAGATGGGCCTTGATGTATTAAAGTTCTTTCCTGCTGAACCAAGTGGTGGCTTAAGTATGATTAAGGCTATAGCTGCACCATACACTATGATGAAGTTCATCCCTACTGGCGGTATTAATGAAAATAATATGGAAGATTACCTAAAGTATGATCGTATTTTAGCTATTGGTGGTAGTTGGATGGTTAAGTCTAGTCTTGTTAAAAATGGTGAATTCGATAAGATTAAGGAAATGAGTAAGACTGCAGTGGCAAGAGTAAAGGAGATTAGAGGATAATGAATCTAAATTTAAGACCTAAAGAAGAATGTATGTTTGATGCGGTTTCACTTGGTGAAATCATGTTAAGACTAGATCCAGGTGAGGGTAGAATCAGAACCGCTAGATCTTTTAAAGCTTGGGAAGGCGGTGGCGAATATAATGTCGTTAGAGGCCTTCATAAGTGCTTTGGCTTAGATACTGGTGTTATTACTGCTTTTGCGGATAATGAAGTAGGTAAGTTATTAGTAGATTTTGTTGAACAAGGTGGTGTTTCTACAAAATTAATCAAGATGATGAAAACTGATGGCATTGGTAGAACTTGCCGTAATGGTTTGAACTTTACTGAAAGAGGCTATGGTATTAGAGGTGCTGTTGGCTGTTCAGATAGAGCTAATACAGCTATTTCTAAGGCTACTAGTGAAGACTTTGACTTTGACTATATCTTTGGCACTTTAGGTGTTCGTTGGTTACATACTGGTGGTATTTATGCAGCTATTTCAAGTGTAAGTTGTCAAACTGTTATCGATGCGATTAAAACTGCTAAAAAATATGGAACAATTGTTTCATATGACTTAAATTATCGTCCAAGCATGTGGAGTGCAATAGGAGGTCTAGAAAAAGCAAGGGAAGTTAATAAAGAGATCGCAAAGTATGTTGATGTCATGATTGGTAATGAAGAAGATTTTACTGCATGTCTTGGTTTTGAGATTGAGGGTAATGATGAAAATCTTAAGACCTTAAATCTTGATGGTTATAAAAAGATGATTAATGAAGCAGCTAAGACTTATCCAAATTTTAAGGCTGTAGCTACTACATTAAGAACTGTTAAGACAGCTACTGTAAATGATTGGTCTGCAATTATGTGGGCTGATGGTGAAATTTATAAGGCTAATGATTATAAGGATCTAGAAATATTAGATAGAGTTGGTGGCGGTGATTCTTTTGCCTCAGGTCTTGTATATGGCTTAATCACAGGCCACGATCCATTAACTTGCGTTAACTATGGTGCTGCACATGGTGCTTTGGCAATGACAACACCTGGTGACACTTCTATGGCTTCTTTAAAGGAAGTTGAAGCAGTTATGTCAGGTGCTGGTGCACGTGTAAAGAGATAATTATGGAAATGACATTAAGATGGTATGGAAGTAAATTCGATACCGTTACTTTGAAACAAATTAGACAGATCCCTGGTGTTACTGGTGTCATATCAACTTTATATGACACTAAACCTGGCGATGTTTGGTCAAAAGAGGCTATTCATGCCTTAAAGGAAGAAATAGAAGCTAGTGGTTTAAGACTTTCAGGTATTGAAAGTGTTAATGTACATGATTCTATTAAGGCTGGATTAGCTGATAGAGACTTTTATATTGACAACTATATCAAGACGCTTGTTAACTTGGGACAAGAAGACATTCATTTGGTTTGTTATAACTTTATGCCAGTATTTGATTGGACTAGAACTGAGCTTGCTAGAGTGAGAGAGGATGGTTCTACTGTTTTAGCTTATACTCAAGAAGCCGTAGATAAGCTTGATCCAAGCAAGATGTTTGATGCTATTTCGGGTGATATGAATGGTACTGTTATGCCTGGTTGGGAACCTGATCGTTTAGCCCATGTTAAGGAGTTGTTTGAATTATATAAGGATGTTGATTCTGAAAAACTATTTGAAAATTTAAAGTATTTTTTAGAGAGAATCATGCCTGTATGTAATAAGTATGATATCAAGATGGCTATTCATCCTGATGATCCTGCTTGGAGTGTGTTTGGACTACCTAGAATCATTATTAATAAAGAAAATATCTTGCGTCTTATGAAGATGGTTGATGATCCACATAATGGCGTTACTTTCTGTTCTGGCTCATATGGTACAAATCTTAATAATGATTTACCTGATATGATTAGAAGTTTGAAAGGTAGAATTCATTTTGCGCATGTACGTAATTTGAAGTTTATTAGTCCAACTAACTTTGAAGAGGCAGCTCATTTATCTAGTGATGGTAATTTTGATATGTACGAGATCATGAAAGCCTTATATGAAATCGGTTTTGATGGTCCTATCAGACCCGATCATGGCCGTATGATTTGGGATGAGGTAGCGATGCCTGGCTATGGATTATATGATAGAGCCTTGGGCGCTACTTATTTGAATGGCCTATGGGAGGCAATTGACAAAAATGCGCATAGATAGTCCGATAGATGAATTTAAAGATTTTAATATTCCAAAGTATGATTTAAATTTAGTAAAGACTAAAACATATGATAATCCTTATTGGATTCATTTTGGAGCCGGTAACTTATTTAGAGCTTTTCATGCCAATATAGTCGAAAGACTATTGAACGAAAAGGAACTAGATAGAGGCTTAATTGTAGCTGAAGGCTACGACTATGAGATTGTAGAAAAGATGTATTGGCCTTATGATAATCGTCATATTTTGGTTACTTTAAAGGCTGATGGCAGTGTTTCGAAAAGCCTTATCGCTTCTGTTTGTGAAAGCTTGGTTCTTGATGAAGATAATGAGAATCAAATCAATAGATTAAAGGAAATCTTTACCAAAGATTCTTTACAAATGGCTACCTTTACCATTACTGAAAAGGGTTATTCTTTAAATAATAAAAGTGTGAATAACGATTTTGTAAGCGGACCATCTAAGCCAGTAAGTTATTTAGGAAAAGTAGCTTCACTTTTGTATGAAAGATATTTATATGGTCAAAAACCCATTGCGATGGTAAGTACTGATAATTGTTCTCATAATGGTGATAAGTTATATGAAGCTATGAATGCTTTTGCGACTAATTGGGCTAAAAACAATAAGGTTGAAAAAGACTTTGTGGATTATGTTAATGATAAGTCTAAGGTTTCTTTTCCTTGGTCTATGATTGATAAGATTACTCCCCGTCCTGACAAACATGTTAAAGAGATGTTAAGTGGAATAGAGGGGATTGATGGACTTGTTACTTCTAAGAATACTTATATTGCGCCTTTTGTGAATTCAGAAGAGAGTGAATATTTAGTTATAGAAGATTGGTTTCCTAATGGTAGACCAAATTTAGAAAAAGCAGGTGTCTTGTTTACTGATAGAAAAACAGTGGATAAGGTAGAGAAAATGAAAGTGTGTACCTGTTTAAATCCTTTGCATACAAGTCTTGCGATATTTGGTTGTTTATTAGGCTATCAAAAGATTGCGGATGAAATGAAGGATGCTGATTTAGTTAACTTAATTAAGACTATTGGCTATAAAGAAGGTTTAAAAGTTGTGGTTGATCCAAAGATATTAAATCCTAGGGAATTCATTGATACTGTAATCAACGTAAGACTTGTAAATCCTTTTATGCCAGATACTCCACAAAGAATCGCTTGTGATACTTCACAAAAGTTGGCGATTAGATTTGGTGAAACAATCAAGGCCTATGTTAAAAACGGCTATGATTTGAGTGAATTAAAGTTGATTCCTTTGGTATTTGCGGGATGGCTAAGATATTTAATGGCAATCGATGATAATGGTGAACATTTTGACTTAAGTCCTGATCCACTATTAAATGAGGTATGTCCTTATGTTAAAAATATAAAACTTGGTGATAGTGATGTATCTTGTGTTAAGCCATTGTTAGAAAATGAAAAAATCTTTGGGGTTAATCTATATGATGCTGGATTAGCGGAATTGGTATTAAGTTATTTTAAAGATTTAATTAAAGACAAGGGTGCTGTTAGAGATACATTGCATAAAGCTGTTAATTAAAAGGTTTCGTTTATGAAGCCTTTTAATGTGATTATAATAATAACTTATAAGGATAAAAAATATATAATTAAAAAAGAGGTTTATTTATGTTGTTTGTATATTATCCAAAGTGTTCTACATGTCTTAAGGCTAAAAAATGGCTTGATGACAATAATATTAAATATGAAGAACGTCATATAGTGGAAGATAATCCTAAATATGATGAATTAAAAAAGTGGTATCAAAGAAGTGGTTTACCACTTAAGAAATTCTTTAATACTAGTGGTTTAGTCTATAAGAACAATAATATTAAAGATAAATTATTGACTATGAGTGAAGAAGAACAGTTACATCTATTAGCGACTAATGGAATGTTGGTGAAAAGACCATTACTTATAAGTGATGAATTTGTTCTTGTGGGATTTAAAGATGATGAATGGAAAAATAGAATCTAGTAACTAGATTCTATTTTTGTCTTTCTTCGATTTCTTTTAATTCGCCAATTCTTCTAGCATGTCTTCCGTTTGGATCATAGAAGTCAGTAGTTAGGAATGTGTCTACTAATTGTTTAGCTGTGTCTAAATCAACAATTCTAGCACCAAAGGCGATAATTTGGGCGTTGTTGTGTTCTCTAATAAGAGCAGCAGTCTTTGTTTCTGAACATACACCAGCTCTGATGCCATTTACTTTGTTGCAGGCAATTGAGATGCCAACACCTGTACCACAGATGGCAATACCTTTTTCACATTCACCGTTCATGATGCCATTGGCAAGTTTCTCACCAGCGATAGGGTAGTCACAACTATCTTCAGTGTCAAAGCCATAGTTTACAACTTCATGTCCTTTACTTTTTAGATAGTCGATAAGCTCGAATTTCATTTTAGTAGCCGCATGATCGTTTGCGATGCCGATTTTCATATATACATCCTCCATACACCATTATAAGTGTAAATGGGGATATGTTATAATGATTTAGTTATGAGTTTTACAGTAGAGACAACAAAATTTGATGGTCCTCTTGATTTGATGCTTCATCTTATCAAGGAACAACAATTGGATATCTTTGATTTGGATATGGAAGTGTTGACTGACCAATATATTAATTATCTTCAAACGATGGAGAAGTTAGAACTTGAGATTGAGAGTGAATATCTTGTAGAGCTAGCTACTTTGATTGAATATAAGTCTAAGAAATTGTTACCTAAAAAGACTGAAGAGCTTGAAGATGACTATGAAGAAGATCCAAAGGAAAGAATTGTTAGAAGGTTGTTGGAGTATCAAAAGTATAAGGAAGTATCTAGTGAATTGTTAGAAGCGTTCAATCAAAGACAGGAACAATTCGCAAAACCTTTATCTATTGATTCTATCAATACCAATAATTTGGTAGATGATCAAAAGTTAGAGGGTAATCCTTATGATTTACTAAAGGCGATGACAAGAGTTTTAAGAAGAATGGAATTGTCTAAGCCGATTGAGACAAAGTTAACTGCTAAGGAAATATCAACAGAAGATCGTATTCTTGAGATTAAGTCTAGATTATCTACTCTGCCTAAGACATTTAATTTTGAGAATCTAGTATCTGATTGTCATAATGTGCATGAGGTTATTGTTACTTTCTTGGCAATTCTAGATATGGCGAAGGATCATTATTTAGTATTTAGTACTGATGATAATGATGAAATATGGTTTAGAAGAGGTGAAAACAATGAGTGATACTTTAAATATTGAAGCTATTGTTGAAGGACTATTATATATGGTTGGTGATGATGGCTTGAAGGTTGAACAACTTGCAAGTGTAATAGACAAGAGTATAGAGGATAGTGAGGCTATCTTAAACAGTATCCAAAATAAATATACTAATGAAAACTTTGGTATTGAGTTGGTTAACTATGGTAAGACCTATAAGTTTATTACTAAACAAGAAGTAGCCCCTTATATCCAAGCTTTATTTCATACTAGTAAGCCTAACACTTTATCTCAAAGCGCTCTAGAGACTTTGGCTATTATCGCATATAAGCAACCAATCACAAGAGTTGAAATTGAAGAGCTTAGGGGTGTTGGTGCTGATATGATGTTAAGGAAACTGCAGGCTCGTAATTTAATTAGGGAAGCTGGGAGAAGTGACGCTCCTGGTAAGCCAATATTATATGAGGTTACTGAAGAGTTCATGGATAGTTTTAAGTTATATACTTTAAACGAGTTACCTGATTTACCTGAATTTAACAGTGATGATGAGAACGAAAACTTATTTGAATAGGAGGAAATATACATGAGTTGTAATGGTGATTGTGAAAACTGTGGCAGCGGAAACGATTGTGAAAGCTGTGGTGGTGATTGTAAACATGAGATTAAAAAATTGGAACTATGTGAAGGTTCTAGTGTCGGTAAGGTTATTGCGGTATTAAGTGGTAAGGGTGGCGTTGGTAAGTCAATGGTTACATCTTTATTAGCTGTTGAACTTGCTAAGGCTGGTAAAAAGGTTGGTGTTTTAGACTCTGATATTACTGGCCCATCTATTGCCAAGACTTTTGGCTTTGAGGGCGAAATTTATGGTGATGATAAGGGCATTTTCCCTCATGTTTCAAAAACTGGTATTAAGTCTATTTCTATCAATATGATGTTAGAAACTGAAGAGACTCCAGTCGTATGGCGTGGCGCTTTATTAACAAGTGTTATTAGTCAATTCTATAGTGAGGTACATTGGGGTGAATTGGATTATTTATTAATCGATATGCCTCCTGGTACAGGTGATGTTGCCTTGACTGTTTTCCAACAACTTCCGGTTGATGAGGTAGTAATGGTTACAACCCCTAGTAAGCTAGTTTCTATGGTTGTTGCCAAGGCTATTAATATGACTGAGATGGTTAAGACACCAATTGTTGGCCTTGTTGATAATATGGCTTATGTAAAGTGTGATAACTGTGGTCATGCGATTAATATTTATAAAGAGGATGATACTGAAAATATTGCCAAGAAATATGGTTTAAATGTTGTATCTAAGCTTCCAATTGATCCTGTATTAGCTAATTTAGTTGATGAGGGTAAAATTGAAGAATATGATGGTAATTATTTAGAAGAACTAACTAAGAGGATTATAAATGACTAAGAATAATAAATTAGCACTAGCTTCTAATATTGTGCTTATAGTATTAGCTGGCTTAGGTTTGTATTTTTCTATTGTAGATAAGAATGCTTTCTTATACTACAGTGATAATGTGGGTATGTTCACACTTACTGCAAGTATTTTGTATGTGATTATTGTCTTAATTAAAAAGGAACCAACTTTCCTTTGTTTAGCATTAAGATATGTAAGTACTGCCTGTTTAGTATTAACACTAGTAGCTACATTCTATGTAGCAACTACAACAGGTGAAAACTACTTGGATAGTTTTATTAAGGGTTCTCATTTGTTTAATAATTTATTGTGTCCAATTGTATCTTCTATTTCTTTCACAATGTTTGAGGGTGATAGAAGATTAAATAAGAAGAAGACTATCTGGTATGCGTTGATTCCTACAGTGATTTATGGAGTTATCATGTTAGTATGTAATGTATCTAATACCTTTACTGGTCCTTATCCATTTATGATGATTAATGATAATCCTGTTTATATAACTGTGATTGTATTTGTAGTAACAATAATCTTAAATTATGTAATAGGTCGTTTCTTGTTATTGTCTAATCAGAAACATGCTCCTAGAAGAAAGAAGGCTCAATAATGGAATATAGAAGATTTGAAAATACTAT